>JBCBQE010000018.1:0-5733 GCA_039820385.1 Cyanobacteria bacterium J06635_10 | reverse complement strand
TTCTCTCCGTTAACTCGTCGCGGATGGTGCGTTAGACGCTGCCAAAATCATCGTTAAAATTGATATTAACTTCTGCGTCTAATACACCCTACAAGAAAAATTTCTCGCAATTAAAAAAAAGGAATCGATAAATAATAAAATTTTTATCGGTTCCTCAGTAAAGCTAATCAAATAGGATTAACGGATGCTCTTCGGTTCGATTACCATCTCAGAGTAATCTTCCTCACCTTCATGATGCTCTGCAAAAGAACCTGCAGGCTCTTTGAGGAAAAACCAACACACGAAAGCAATTATTAAAGCCGCAATACCCATCATCTGGAAAAACACTGTATTCGACTGAGCGATAACTGCCGGAGTCTGTTCGCCACCACCACTCAACCATTCAGGTAATAAGCTAAAGATAGTCAGATATGCAACCGCACCAACGTTACCGTAAGCTCCAACGTTACCCGCAATTTGTCCCGTAACGCGACGCTTCACCAAAGGAACGATCGCAAATGTTGAACCCTCTCCAGCTTGCACAAAGAAGGAACAAGCCATAGTCAGTAAAATAGCCAAGGGTAACCACCAGCCACTACCAACCGATCCCATAATCATGTAGCCTATACCCATACCGGCAGTGAGGATTGCCATCGTGTTTTTGCGGCTACCTAATCTGTCGGAAATGAAGCCACCACCAGGGCGAGATACTAGATTCATGAAAGCATAGCTAGCAGCAATGGCTCCCGCTAAAGTCTTGTTTAAAGCAAAAGTTCCTTCAAAAAACGCTGGAAGCATGGAAACCACAGCCAATTCCGAACCAAAGTTCACTACATAAGTTAGTTCTAAAATCGCCACTTGAGAAAATTTATAACGATCTTTTGCTGGATATTGTTTCTTCCCTGAGAGTAAATCTTTATTTACAACCCAACAGTTATAAGTCTGGAACAAATATAAAGCAGCTAATCCAGCCCAAACGAGAAAGAGGGTGCTATCGCCGTATAAACCAACCTTCTTCAAACGCCAAGCTAGAAGCATCAAAATACCCGTCAGAGGTAAGTTCATCAACAATAAGAACCAGAAATCGCGCACAGTGGTAACTTCCAAACCTCTAGCATTCTTAGGCTTTTGATAGACTTTTCCAGGAGGATGATCCTGTACGTTGAAGAAATACAGAATTCCATACAGAGCCGCAACAATACCACTTCCTGCAATACAAAAACGCCAATTAAGCAAAGCTTCTCCGCTTGCTGGGTTAATTGCTCCAAAAGCTAACCAAGCGCCAATTGTTGGTAGGGTTAGTGCCGCACCTGCCGAACCGAAATTACCCCAACCTCCATAGATTCCCTCAGCTAAACCAATCTCTTTGGGAGGAAACCATTCTGCAACCATGCGGATACCAATTACAAAGCCCGCACCCACAATACTTAGCGCCAAACGACTAATTACTAACTGCGTGAAGTTTTGAGCGCTAGCAAAGGCAATACAGGGGATCGCTGCATACATCAGCAATAACGTGTAAGTAATTCTGGGACCGAATTTATCTAATAGCATACCGATAATAATTCGGGCGGGAACTGTCAAAGCTACGTTACAAATTGCCAGGGTTCTAATCTGACTTACTTCTAAACCAAAGTCTGCTTTTACTTGGGTTGCTAGAGGAGCCAAGTTAAACCAAACAAAGAATGAGAGAAAGAATGCGAACCAAGTCATGTGCAGGATTTTATACCTGCCGCGAAAAGATAACAATTCTCCAAGCATTGACTAACCTCTTAATAGTTCGTGGTAAGAATTACTCTAAATTCAACTTTTTAGATTAACGACTCCTTGACACATCCGATAATATGTCATGGGAGTGAAAACCGAAGTTTTATGCAGCGTGGCTCCTCAAAATTTCGGAATTACCTTTAAGCTTTACCAATTCTGGGGAAGAAGGATTTGATTGATTATATTCGTTAACGTCATGATTGTGTGTATCATTATTTACGCTGTCATCGAATATAAATATTAATCAAAAATATAAAAGATTAATGGTTGGGAAGTAATATTACTTTGGTTTTGCCCCGAAATCTTCTATCAATATACGCCTTAAGACAGTATTAAGGTCGTCACAAGGGATACCTTTTTTTACGCGAGTTCCTAATTGGGCATCTTTGCCTACTTTTCCTCCCATATATAAGTCCACGCCTTCAACCGTCTTGCCATCTTTACGGACTTTTGTTCCCATGAGTCCGATATCCGCTACCTGGGGTTGTCCGCAGGAATTAGGACATCCTGTCCAATGGATTCTCACGGGTTTGGAAATATCCAATTCTGCATCCAATTCTTGAGCTATCGCCAAGGCTCTATTTTTGGTTTCTACTAGGGCAAAGTTACAAAATTGAGAACCAGTACAAGATACTAACGCCCTTTCTAATGGTTGGGGTTTGATAGTAAATTTTTCCAACACGGGTTCAGTTAGGAAATCTTGCAAATAATCGTCAAGAATATTGGGAATAATTACATTTTGTTCGACAGTTAAACGAACTTCACCGCTACCATAAACTTCGGCTAAACGTGCGAAGTCGAACATATCTTGGGCGTAAAGCCTTCCTACGGGAACGTGCAAACCAACATAGTTTAACTTGGGTTGTTTTTGCTTGTAAACACCTAAGCAATCGCGTTTTTCCCAGTCAATTTCATCTGTTTCGGCAGCAGTTGGTAAATTACGTCCAAATTCTTGCTCTACCATTGAACGGAATTTATCCATTCCCAACTCATCAATCAACCACATTAAGCGCGATTTTTGACGATTAGCACGGGAACCATTATCGCGGAAAATAGATAAAATTGCCCCACATAGCGAGACAACATCATCGTTGGGAGGAACCCAAGCATTCAAAGATATAGCACTTTCACAACGTTTAGCAGAGAAAAAACCACCCACTAAAACGTTAAATCCTAACTCTCCATCTTTATAAGCAGGAACAAAGGCGATATCGTTGATTTCAGCATGAACTGAATTATCCCTCCCCCCTTCAATGGCAATATTGAATTTACGAGGAAGATTGGTAAATGAATAATTACCTTCACCATTGTTAGTAATCATGTCTTGAACTTTTTGCACCAATTCGCGGGTATCAATCAGTTCATCACCATCAATTCCCGCAAGTGGTGAACCAGTTATATTACGGACATTATCCATCCCCGACTGCATAGAAGTCATGCCAACAGCATCAAGACGGCGGAATATATCCGGTATATCTTCGAGACGCACTCCCCGTAACTGAATATTTTGACGAGTTGTAATATCGGCATTACCATCTGCACCATAACGCTGCACAACTTCAGCGAGTACGCGCAACTGACTGCTAGATAAAATGCCATTGGGGGTTCGCATCCGCAACATGAATTTACCTGGTGTCACGGGGCGATAGAAAACTCCCACCCATTTGAGACGATGTTCCAAATCGGATTTTTCCATCGCTTCCCAACCAATTTGGGCAAAATGCTCTAGTTCATCCTTAATGGCTAATCCATCTTTTTCGGCTTTTATTTTCTCAAATTTATTAAGAGTTGCAGGTTTATTTGATTGGTTAGTAGACACGGTTGGTTTATCTCAATGCTCCAAGGTTAACTGATAGAGATAGCTTACAAATACTCAAGCAATCGTGCAGTCACACAAGTTTCAGCCTCAAAAAGATCGAGTGGGTGTGTTTCAATCTTTACCTCATTAAGTACTTATTTAATAAATGAATTGATTCATAATTTTGTATCATTTGTAACTTTTTTGTATATTTCTCCCAAAAAATTACATATTATGCATGCATACGATGCATTTTCCGCATTTTAAAATCGAAACATAGTTTGACGACGAAACATAAATACTGAAATTCATGACAAGCTAGAGAAGAACAGCGTAAAATCAACGCTCTTACTTATGTAATACGCAAATGTTAAAAAATCTTGACGGGCACCCTTTAAAGTTTTTTCAGGAGGAAAAAACTTTGAAGGGAACCCTTGACATGATTGCGGCTGCTGCGGGTCAAGCACCGTCTGTTAACCAGCAGTTACAGGAGCTACTAGAGAAAAAAGATGAAGAAGATCGATATATGCAAGCTGTTGATATAGCAATACAGGTAATGAAGGCGGGAGATTTTCAAACCCGTTGGGATGTGGCGAAAATTTTTCCCAAAATCGGAGAAAAAGCCATTCTCCCCTTACTACAAATATTGGAAGATGAAGAAGCAGAGTTAGAGATTCGTTGGTTTGCACTCCGCATCTTGGCAGAATTTAACGAGCCTTACTTAGTCATATCCTTGGTGAAGTTGCTCTCCCAGACACAGGAAGAAGAATTAGCGATCGCATCATCACAAGCACTGGCAAAAATTGGTCAACCTGCTATAAGAGGTTTGATAGAATTACTCAAAGACGAAAAATCCAGGTTATTAGCAGTAAAATCCCTTGCTCAAATTCGACGCTCGGAAATTATCGAACCTTTATTAAGTGTTGTTGATGATTCGATGGCATCCGTAAGGGTTACAGCAGTGGAAGCTCTTAGTAGTTTTCATCAGAAGCGGTTAATTCCTGTATTTATTACAGCTTTGAAAGATATATCAGCAGAAGTCCGTAAAGAAGCAATAATTGCTTTAAGAATACTTGCTGAATATAAGGAAGAGTTTGATTTAGTAAATCATCTCCAACCGTTGCTTTACGACATTAATTCAGAAGTATGTCAGCAAGCAATATTAGCTTTGGGATATATGAAAGATGAAACGGCGATTAAAGCTTTATTTGATATCTTAAATTATCATGATACTCCTTTATTTCTTAAACAAGAAGCTGTACGGGCTTTAAATTGGAGTTGTAGTTTTATAGCTTTAGATTATTTAAAAGAAAGTCTTTATTCAAGCGTAATTACGTTAACTCAAGAAATTATTACCGTGTTAGGAAGACAAGAGTCAGCGGAGTTAAAATCTTATGCTACTGAGATTTTGATTGACTTTCTTAATAGCGAGGAAGAAATAAGGTATCAGTTGGGAATAAAACAGTTAGTAGCAACATCTTTGGGAGAATTGGGAGATTTACGCGCTCTGAGTCATCTTGAAAAACTTGCTGATGATGAAAATTCTAAGGTTAGATTGTATGCAAAGGCTGGGATTAAGAAAGTGAAGGGTAAACAGTTAACAGTAAATAGCTGAGGGATTGAGATTTGTGTTCAGAAGAGGTGATATCAAATCTGTTGGTGTTGGGATTATATTTTTTAACGCAGAGGAGCGCGGAGGTTAGCGCAGAGGGGCGCGGAGTTTTATTTTTTATGTATTTGGTGATTCCGATGTAAGGAGAGGAAGAGGTGGAGGAGGTTAGGAATAGTGGGGTTGGATTCCTAATTACTGGGGTTTATTTTTGTAATTGTTGTAATACTTTTACTACCGTCTGATAACCAGCAGTACTATTTTGAGCTTTTAGTAATGGGACTGCTTTTTGTAAATCTTGAATTGCTTTTTGTTTATTCCCTCTCATAACATGAATAATTCCTCGAAACCCAAGACTATCACCATCTTCAGGATTAATTTGAATGGCTTTATTAAAATCAGCAAGCGCTAATTCCCATTTTTTCTGTTGAAAGTAAAGAAGTCCCCGGTTCTTATAAGCTTTAGTATGTTGGGGATTAATTTGAATTGCTTTATTGAAATCGGCAACTGCTAAATCCCATTTTTTTTGGTGATAGTAATGAATTGCCCGATTGTTGTAACCATTAGCATGTTGGGGATT
>JBCBQE010000017.1:0-21493 GCA_039820385.1 Cyanobacteria bacterium J06635_10 | reverse complement strand
CTCTCGACGAGAAAAATTGGTCGGGGGACGTACCTTGATTTCCCGTTCATCCCACGCTTGGGCTTCGCGGCTTTGTCGTGGGGCTTCTGCCCGATTAAGCTAAAATTTGAATAATCTTTTTTTCATATTCAGAAAATTAAATACGGAAGTATAGCTGTCAAACATTATTTCCAACAGAACAATTGCCGAGAAAAACTTTCATTCTTCTATTGAATGCAATGACTGGATGTTTGACAGCAAAACAAAAGGTATACACCCTGTTTTCCCTTAAAAATCATCCACAAGTTCGCTCATGCGTCTGATTAAAGGATCCTCTTCTTCAGGAGGGGTGTTAACTTGATAAGTAGGTACAGAAGCATTATTGAATACTTCTGATACCTCTGATTGACTTGAAGGTCCAACGACTACACCTTGATTGACCATCATTGCCAACTGAGACACTTGCTGGCTAAGCTGTGTCAAGTGTTGTTCCATGGTCGCCAACCGATTTGATTCCCTATTAAAGAAACGTTTCTCAAGGTCAGCGAATTTTCTTTCTAGGTCAGCAATATGTTCTTCCACCTCAGATTGTGGTTTTGGTATTGCTGTTGCCGTTGGTTGCCCAGCTGCTGGTCGTACAGATTCCGGTACGCACAAAGCTTGCCATAAAGCTTCTTTACAGAGGTCGCTGAAAGTCTTATCAGGCTCTTTTTCCAAGTGCCTTTCAACTATATCTAACAAGCTTTCATCCGCTACCCCTGGATTGAACGTAACCGATTTAACTACCTTTTTTGACCATTGGAACATCAGTTTTAAGACCTAGAAGAGCGACTGGCAGATAATTGTGCCTCTCCATAAATATACTGCCCTAAAGCATTAGCTTGTCGGGAAGGTGCGGCTAAATGAGCATTAATTTTTGCTTCTTTAAGTAAGCGTTCAACGTCTTCCCAGAAAAATTCACCACCACCCCCGGTGAGAATTACGTCAGTAACGCGTTCCGGTAGCCATGCTAGCACGCGATTGCAGATTTCACGCGAAAACATTTCTATAAGATTAGGAAGAAAATCATCTAGATTGGTGGGTTTACTAGCACCTCTAGGACGATAGAAGCGTTCGCCTTTAGGCTTATTAACCGCAGCAATCAAAGATAAAGATTGACTATCGGCACCTTCAATTTCAGCGGCTACTAGTTCGTAAAACTTGCTCATTCCAAAGTCTTCGCTTTTGGAAGCACCTCTTGCGAAACGGAAGTTATCCACCATCAAACAATCTGTAGTTTGGTGTCCAATATCCACAATTGCCGCAGAAACTTTGGTAAAGTCTGGTGCGCCAGGTCCCTTCTTGGGTTGAGATTCACACCATAATAAGCTACCGTAGCCTTCTGGCATTACCCAAACTTTGTTAACGTTTATCGACACGGATTCACCGCGAAAGTTCATCACGTGAGGACCGGTAACTTGAGATATTAGCTCTCCTTTTTCTTTTTCAAACTGTTCTTGAGAAAGGTAAGGAAGACCCAAAATTACTGAAATGTCATCTTTAAGCTTGAAGTATCCCGCACAAGCCAAAACTTTAACCAGTGCAGCTTCAACCTTAGATTGACCTACTCCTAAATCGGCTCCAAAGTCTGCTGCTAGTTGACCAACAGCATAACCCTTACCTTGATACTCCAGCCAAAGGTCCATCAAAGGGTCTGTTGCACGAGCTTCAAAAACTCCTCCCCGTACTTCTTCCATGGTCATTTGCTTAACGTTGGAAGAGACGAAAACCACGCTATTAGGCTCGCGACTCACACTAGTTTTGGTGGAAGTTCTACCGAGATCTACGCTAAGAAGATTTTTGCTCCCACCACCACCGGTATTGGTAATTTTGGGAGTTGTATTAATCGGAGTAGATGCCGTGACTCTATTCATAGGTATAGCAGCGGCATTCATTGGGGTAGCAGCGGAAGGTTGGTCTGTCATAAAATTCCTAGTTTCTACTTAGCTCTAACAAGTTATCATGCTAATCTTACTTGCATTCCTCTATCATCTATTTTTGATAGAGTCAACTCTAGTTGAAATACCACCGTGCCCAAAGTGGGCGATCGATCGTCAGGGCAAATGAGCAAAAATCACTCAAAGAATTCAGTAAAAGCCAACTGTAGCTCTTTACTGTTTCTTAGCATGAATTAACAGGGTACGAATGAAAAAATGGTAATTCCAGTCTGTTTGCGGGAGGTAGTAAACTAACATTTCCTGATATGAAGGGAAATTTTTTGTCATTTCCTCTCATCCTCAGGCTTTTGTACGATCGCTTTAAGGTAATCGCTATATAGCCATATAACCAAGAGTAGATTGTTTCGGTGGGTGGCAAGGCACCAAGTCAAACTACTTCATAACTGACTACCTCGCACTTTTTCTGAGTATGTTAACAAACCTACCCATGTACTGCCACCATATATGTGTAAAACAGGTAAACCAGTTAAGTTATATCGCTGATGACTTGAAGATTATAAGTTTACAATTGTCATCAGTAAGTTGCAGACCGCTTTATATCGCAAAAACTACCAATCAATAGTTTTTTAAAGCAAAGTAAGGTTTAATTGCTGCTTACAATGGTCTCCAAGTGGCTATATTTTTATGCTACATTCCTCAAGCGATTAATGCCGAGCGGAATGCTCCCAGGAGTTTAGTTTACTTGTATCTTTGATGGTAGAGGAAACCCCCAACAACGAAAAAATGATGAAATCATCGATACACCACTCATCAATTCGGTTTTTTAAATAGTGCCAGTGCCCTCAAAGATAAACTGATTGTATGCTTCATAAAAAGTGCATTATTTATAGGACAATAATCAAGATAAATTGACTACACTCTAAATAATATTTATTTTTATTTATTTAAAATTAAATATTCGTATCATTTATCCGGAATTTATCCCAAATAAAAAAAGAGCTACAAGTAAGATGATACCTACTTGCTACTCCCTTCAACATTAAAACTTAATTTAGAGGCAGGCTTTAAAACCAATTAGCCCCTATTGTATCCAGTCTCTGGTTACAATTCCTCGTAAAATGCAGGGGCAGGCGGGTTCCCCGAAGTGGCCCTATGTCAGCCGCGGACATGCCCTTGCCCGGACGCTGCGCGTGTTGAATAACTTGCAGTTAGGGTAACGCTAAGGACTCACAACTAACAAGTCCCTACGGAAGGAAAACGAGGGCGCTGATATATTGCTTGGTCCAACCTAGGCGCGGAGTACGTCGGCAAGCCATAGCAAAGCTGAACACCAGTGGGGTGCGGCTAACATAAACCAATCAATTAGTGGTACATGCGGCATCTCCCCCAGGGGAAGCCAGCGAGCATATTTTTGCGGAAAGTTTAACCCCCGTAACCCCCGACAATTAATAGAAAGTTAAAACTGTCATAAACTTTTGACACTCCTCTCAAGTCTTTAGACTTGAGCTTCCCGCTTCCCGCGCGTTTCTTGTGAAAAATCCTAGATAGTCGAACTAAAAGATTGCACCCGAGGCTCTGATTGGCTATCTAATGGATTCCAAACTTTGTCAGATACGGCCATTTGTTCGATTAAGCTAGCTAATCTAAGAGCTTTTAGAGCTTGTTCGCCACCAACTGAAGGTTGATTGCCACCGCGCACGCAATTAACAAAGTGTTCCAATTCAGCACCCAATGGTTCTACATTTGAGGTATATACTTTTTCAATCAAACCATCTTGCTTATACGGTTGCTGATAATCTGTTGCCGAGTTAGAAGTGGGATATCGATGAATCCAAATTTCATTTCTGAGGAAATCAGCTTCTGTAAATGAATTTTTGCAATGAGTTACAATTCTGCGGATTTTACGATGAGTGATTTTACTAGCAGTCAAGGTAGCAACAATGCCATTGGCAAACTCCAAAGTAGCAGTAACGTAATCCAAATAGGTAGAATTTGGAGTATGGGTGCCACTAGCGGCTAACTTCACTACTGGTGCAGCAGCTAATTCTAAAAGCAGATCGATATCGTGGATCATCAAATCTAGCACCACTGAAACATCGTTTGCCCGATTTGAATAAGGACTCATTCGATGAGCTTCTAGAGCCAGCAATTCATCAGTTTTAAGAATTTTTGTCAGTTCTCCAAAAGCTGGTTTGAAGCGCTCTATATGACCTACTTGTAAGATACAGCCAGACTCTGCTGCGGCATTGACTAAAGATTCGGCTTCAGAAATATTTGCAGCAATTGGCTTTTCAATCAGAACATGGATTCCTGCTAACAGACAATTTATACCAACAGCATAGTGCAGGCGAGTGGGAACGGCGATACAAACTGCCTCTACATGAGGCAATAGCTCGCAGTAATCCTCAAAAAACTTTATTTTGTACTTACTGGCAGTTTCCAACCCCCGCTCAATATCAATATCGGCTATACCGACTAGTTCTACGTCTTTCATTGAACTTAGTACACGGGTATGATGTTGTCCCATGTTGCCTACACCAATCACGCCTACACGAATTGGGCGTGGTTGATGACGCTGTCCGTATCCATTTTTTTCTCCCGCTGACATGCTGCTATCTTGCACTCTAATTTTCTCTCCTCAACCACCAACTTTACAGACGCTACAATAGTTGGCTTTTATACTTTATCGCCAATAAAGTAGCCACCTAAAACCATCCAGATGGTAACATAGAGGTTCTATTTATGAAGAATTTCAAAGTTTGTTGTGAGTTCCCGATATCTGTTTTTTTTTGTATTGTCCGATGAAATTTGACGTTTTTTACTCTTTACAAAAAAAATATAATACCTTTTTAGGAGCTTTAAAGTTTTGATAATAATTTGAATTTATTGCGTTGTCACTAACAGCGCAAAGAATAGCAATGCTTCAAATTCAATTTATACTAATTAGACAACTTCAGAATCATTAATTGTGTGTTGTTTTAATGACATAGTTAGGGAAAATTTTCGAGTGGATTGATAACGATAAAATGAAACAATAGTTAAACGAAGGTTTGAGCGGAAGAGCCGAAGTGCCGAAGTTGTTTGGAATATCTATGGGGATTTAAACCCCAACCCAATTCTTTCACCTTTGAGCGGTGGGGAATTAAACCCATATGTTTAAGTTAAATTAATTTGTAAGTTGGAATTAATTCGTAAAAGAAGAATTATTCATGCCTTCGCATTTACTCAGCCATAAATAAAAATATAAACAATTTCCCTGCACATTATCTATTCAACGATTCGAGGGTAAGCTTACGTAGCCTCTGGAAATCTAAAATGTATGAAGCGTAAGCCCCGATATTTTAAGG
This sequence comes from Cyanobacteria bacterium J06635_10, assembly GCA_039820385.1. Taxonomy (GTDB): domain Bacteria; phylum Cyanobacteriota; class Cyanobacteriia; order Cyanobacteriales; family Nostocaceae; genus Rivularia. The sequence continues at coordinate 16,230 of JBCBQE010000017.1, read as the reverse complement.
TAAAGTAGTTTGAAATTAAAGATGGGCGTTACACAGATGAAAGCTGTTATTTTATTATCGGGAGGACTTGATTCTTCCACAGTTTTATACAAAGCTTTAGCTGATGGGTATGAATGTTATGCTATCAGCTTTGATTATCAACAACGACATCGAAGAGAATTGAATTGTGCGCGAGAAGTAGCGAAAAAAGCTGGTGTAGCCAAACATCAGATCGTACAATTTGATTTAAGACAATGGGGTGGTTCGGCGCTTACAGATAATTCTATTGATTTACCCCAAGAACGTTCCTTAGAGGAAATGTCTCAAAATATTCCCATTACCTATGTTCCAGCAAGAAACACAATATTTTTAAGTTTTGCTGTTTCTTATGCTGAAACTATGGGCGCATCTCGGGTTTATATTGGCGTAAATGCTCTAGATTATTCTGGATACCCCGATTGTCGTCCCGACTATATCCAGGCAATACAGGAAGTATTCCGCTTGGGAACTAAACAAGGACGTGAAGGGAACCCCATTCAAGTTGTCACCCCTTTAATTGATTTGAAAAAAACCGAAATTATTGAATTAGGTAACTTTTTAGGAGTTCCTTGGGAGTTAACTTGGTCTTGCTATAGTGGTGGTGATGTTGCTTGTGGTGTTTGTGATTCTTGTCGCTTACGCCTTGCTGCTTTTGACGAATTGGGATTGACAGATCCGGTAAAATATGCTGTTCAATCAAAAGTATAGGGAAGGATACAAGTGCACTGCACAGAGAAATTTATCAACGTTCCAACTAACCACTAACAAATAACTCTACTACAACCTTCTGACTTGAATTTGCTGTAAGCGAGGACCATTTACCGAAGCTACTGTAAATTCAAAATTCTGATAGCGGAAGCTTTCGCCAATGCTAGGAATTTTTTGTAGTTGGTAGAGCATAAAGCCTCCGAGTGTTTGATATTCTTTTGTTAAAGGTAGATTGAGTTCTAACAATTCATTGAGGTCTTCTAAGTTTATTTGTGCCTGAACTAAAAAAGTCTGCTCGTCTGACATTTGGATGAGCAAATCATTACTATTTTGCGTATCACCAATGTCACCGATGATTTGAGCAACTACATCTTGGATAGTTACTAGTCCCACAGTACCGCCAAATTCATCTACCAGCACAACCATAGAGAGCTTCTCTTGTTGCATCATGGGTAATAGTTCGTTTAAGGGTGTGTGTTCCGGTACGAACCTTGCTGGACGCATACAGGAATGAATCTGTGTATCTAAGGCTAGCTGTCCTAATGCTAAAGGCTTTGTAAGGTCTTTAAAGTAAATAATACCGCGAATATCATCTAAGGATTCTCCAAATATCGGGTAGCAAGAATGACCGCTACCTGCCATTTCTTGCAGAAAAATTTGTAAAGTTGCATTTTTGGACAGCGCTACTATGTTACTGCGGGGAATCATCACGGCTTGCACGGTTACTTCCCCAAACTCAAAGATATTCTTCAACAGTTCCCTTTCTCTGGCTCTTAGTCCAGTAGATTCCCTTTCTGTGGAAATAATTAACAGTAATTCTTCGGGGGTTACTGGTGTCCTCCAACTCTTACCCGTATATTCGATACCGAATAGCCGCAACAAGAAACGAGTTGATTGATTAAGAATCCAGATGAAAGGGCTGAAAAATCTGACAATAGCTGTAACTGAAGGCCCCAAAAATCGCGCTAATTCTTCCGAGTAAAGCATTGCGACGGATTTGGGGCATAATTCACCTAGCACTATTTGCAAATAAGCTATTAAAAAAAAGGTTAGGGGAATTGATAGGGAATGAGCAATAAGACGATTCATTCCCTCTGGTGTGGGCAAAGATTCTAGCCATACATTAATCAGTTCGACAATGGTACTTTCTCCAATCCACCCCAGCGCCAAACTTGAAAGAGTAATGCCTAACTGGGTTGTGGATAGCAGTCTATCAATGCTACGTTGCAGTACTTCTACTGCAATCGCTTGAATATCCCCAGCTTCCACCAACTGATGAATTCGCGATCGCCGTACTGTCACCATTGAAAATTCTGCGGTAACAAAAAAGGCATTGATGGCAATTAGAAGTAAAACCCAGAGTAATCTCAATCCTACTTCCGTCCAATTTAAATTATGAAGACCATTCACCGCCTTTTCTCACGTAAAACTGATACCCCAAGATTCCCGATTACTTGATGCTGACATTTTAAATTAAAGGAATTCATGTTGCCGAGATCGTATTTAATCTAAAATTCAGAATCTAACACTTAATATTCTTTCTATCTACCTTTCCACAGGAATATTTGACACTTCCAACCGCAATTTCTGTGCCGGATAATCTGTAAGGGCTAAGGAAATCTTTTTGACATCATCAAGCAAAGCAGTAGGAATACTGACAGTACCATGATGTGTTGGTCCTTTGGAAGGCAATTCTGATGGTAAACCTTCTGTGGAAGCACTTAAAGTTCTTCCTTTGTCATCGGTAACATCTAGGAAACTATAAAGGAAGCGTACCGAATTATCACTTTTATTATCCATCTTTACTTTTAGCAACAAAGCACCACCCGAATAGCGGGCTGACTGCACCGAAAAACTCACGCCCTCGCTTTCGGCTTTAACTGGAAATCCTGCTTGGGGTTTTTCTTGGGCTTCGGGTGGTTTCTGCTCTCGTTTGCGTTTGGTATTTTTTTTCCCTGCTTCTAAATCATTGAGCTTTTTTGATTTGGCTGCTTTAGTTTTACCTTCAATGCGTGCTTTGACAATTTTTAGAATTTCTTCTTCTTTTATCAACACTACCCCTTCTTTGTCTTGAGAGCTAATTGTCCCTTTTCTGGCAAACTTGGTAGTAGGACGAGCATCTGGTGTTGTAACACCTTTAAGAGCAGCACTTCCCAAAGCAAACCCCCAAAAGGCGCTTACCGAACCTGCCCCTAACATTAGGGTTAACAAAATCAACGTCAGAAGTACAGTAGAATTTAGTTTCATTGCTTAATTACTATAGCTGTTCGGTGTAAGAGGATAAAGCAAAGGTATTGAATTTTGTTCGAGTGGACGAGTTAGGAACTTAATAAATATTAGTTTGCACTATTTTATTGTCAAATGATGTAATATAAAATCTGGTACGTTACATAGCAGGTTACACAAAAAGGTAAGCTTATGCTATAATTGCTAACCAGCCAGGGTTGGCCGATCGGTTGAGGCAACGAACTCATAATTCGTGTTAGGCAGGTTCAACTCCTGCACCCTGGATTTAAAAACACAAATTTCTGCATTTAGTCATTAGTACTTTTGATTGAAAACTAATGACTAATAATTTATATATAGCTCTTACGCTCTGTTTCACCGAGATGGTATGCTATCAAAGCGGAATTCAGTTCCAACTTGTAATTGAGAAGCTCTCATACGGGGAGAACCCAACAACGAGGTGTTATAAGGATTTGGTAAATCTGGAGTCCTAATGTATGGATCGTTGGTTGTCTGTTGCTTGAGCATATCTTGATAAAGAATGTTTACCAGCTTACCATCTCGTTCAATTTCATTTTCTGGAAAGGAATTCTTGAACAATGAACCAGATCCAAGTATCCAATCTATGTCTCGCCACAAACCCCGGTTTTTATAAAAGTCGGGATAATTTTTGAAAAAGGCTCTTTCAAAGACTTCACTAGGTATTTGATAATTAGATATTTCTGTTTCTGCTACTGCAATAGTTGGGGTAGTGATGGTAGCAGCAAGCACCAGTAAACCACTTAAGGCTTTCAAGTTTAAGGGCATATTAACAACTCCTGTATTTTGGTGCGAATTTTGACTTATCTTTAAAGTAGGAACTCGCATAAGTTCGACTAGTCCGGTGTAACATAAATTTTAATGATTTGTAATGGTTCATCACACTGAAAGCTCTACCCAGAATTACTTATGGGCTACTGATACCGATTTGAATATTCTTCGCCAGCGGCTATTAGATTTATTTTGTCAACTTGCTTATCAAGAAGGAGATTTCGTTCTATCTTCTGGAGCGCGTAGTTCTTATTACATTAATGGCAAGCAGGTAACGCTTCATCCTCAAGGCGCTTTAGCTATTGGTCGCATTCTCTTAAATATGCTGCCTGGGGATACTCAAGCTGTAGCGGGTTTAACTTTAGGGGCCGATCCCATTGTTAGTGCTGTAAGTGTGGTTTCTGCATTGGAAAATAGACCTATACCGGCTTTGATTGTTCGCAAGGAAGCTAAAGGTCATGGAACGAAGGCTTATATAGAAGGTCCTAGTTTACCTGAAGCGGCTAAGGTTGTAGTTCTGGAAGATGTTGTCACTACCGGGCAATCGGCAATGAAAGCTGTTACCAGGCTTAGAGATGCTGGTTATACAGTAAGTCAAGTAATTTCACTGATAGATAGAAAGCAAGGTGGAGAAGAGTATTATCAATCAGTAGATTTACAGTTTGAGGCTGTGTTTTCAATAACCGATTTTCAGGAGCGATACAAGCAGATTTCTAGTTGATTTGAGGAAATTTGCTGTTTGAAAAGACTTTTTAAATATTACTGCTTATGGAGCGTTAGACGGTGCTTTAACGCACCCTACAAGCTGGAATTGTTAGTTAAAATTCGATTTTCGAGTTATCCACCAGACATTTTATAATTCCCCAAGAACTTATTTAGTCGAATTCGGGCGTAAGTTTAGTTTATTAAAGGGGAAAAACATAGGTGTCACATCCATTGCTTGAAGTTGTACAACATTTAAAGGAAGGTAGTGTCCGTACTGCTTATCATCTTTTGCATAGCCTGTCCTACAATCGCAATACTCAAACGAAGGAGTATGTTTTTGCTGACGCTTTGAAGAAGAAACTTGATTTTAACTACATTGAACAAGCAAACGTTTACCTGGGAAAATATGATGATGAAGAACACTCCCAGATTGATATCTTTGATGTACTCGCAAAGGTACCTGCTTTCACCTATTCGTACCAAATTGGTAATCCATTACTAGCCCGGTATATTACTGAAAGTGGTTTACCTGAAGTCGCTTACATGGACTTGGGTTTAGGAAAAGGAAGTCAAGCGATCGCAGTAATGGAGCTAGTGGCTCAAAGCGATCATCCTCCTCAAAAATTTACTGTCATTGGTTTAGAACCCGTTCCTGCCAGCTTGGAAGCAGCAGGTACAGCGATTCTAGAAGCTGGTTCATCTTTGCCTTTTGCTGTGGATTTTGTCGGAATTGATAAATGTGCTGAGGATCTCACTTGGCATGAATGGCAAGACTTGCGACAAAGCTTTGGAGGTAAAGTGACTATTAATGCCGCTTATTCTCTCCACCATATTGTCAGTGAACCTCATGAAGGAGATGAGCGCTCGCGCGTGTTGCGCCACCTTTATGAACTCAATCCTCTTGGGTTTGTGCTACTAGAAGGGAATGCAAACCATAATATTGATGATTTTTTCCAACGGTTTCACAATTGTTGGGATTGTTACGGAACCTGTTTTGATATGGTGGATGTCCTCAATGAAATAACTGATGCTGAAAAAGTGGCATTGAAGATCGGCTTTTTTGGACGTGAAATAGAGGATATTCTTTCTGAAGATGAGATGGCAAATCGTCATGAACGGTTAGAGCCTTTATCTGTTTGGGCTGAGCGTCTTGTGGAGGCTGGCTTCTACTTGAAGAAGGAAATTCCGAATTTACCCGCTGTAAATCATCCAACATTAAAAGTCCGCCAATACAAGGGGTATGTTGGTGTGCAATATAACCACCGTACTTTTCTTGGGGTTCTAGCTGCCCAAGTAAACAAGTACGATTTTAAATAAATCAATTTTTATAAGCATTAACATCAAAAAAATAAATTTGTAAATACGCAAGATTGATGAGACGTAGCAGTGCTACGTCTCTACATTATTTGTGGGAAAAATTAAAATTAAGGGCGATCGGTATGCCTCTAATCGGCGATTACCTGTAAAAAACTGAAAATTGCTGACATTTACCGAAACATTACTGTCGATAATGACGAAAGCGCTTAAATAAATAAGCGCTTCCATCCTCCGTTTTCACGGGTAAAGTGTTCCTCGACAAGGTTATAACGGCTTTTTACATCAGTAACACTGGTCACAGCGGTTAGGAACCTGTTTAATCACTGACGACAGGGTTTCAGGCTGGAAAGCACCTAAAAGTGTCATGACTATTATAACGAAAGTCTGGCTATATCTCCACTAAAGTTCAGCTTTGTTCAGCTTTGTTCAGTGCTTAGCGTATAGCCTTAACTTTGGGTTACTGGTTGTTTATCAGTTTTGGCCAAGAATTTTTCCAACTCAGTTAATGCATCAGCATCAACCTTGGTTTGCATGGGACAGAATTTAGGGCCGCACATCGAACAAAATTCGGCGGTTTTGTAAATATCGGCTGGTAAAGTTTCGTCGTGATATTCCTTAGCTCTTTCGGGATCGAGTGATAATTCAAACTGACGATTCCAGTCGAAGTTATAACGAGCTTCAGAAAGTCGATCGTCTCTATCTCTCGCTCCGGGGCGGTGTCTGGCAATATCTGCCGCATGAGCAGCGATTTTATAAGCAATTAAACCATTACGTACATCTTCTGAATTTGGCAATCCTAAATGTTCTTTTGGAGTCACATAGCAAAGCATTGCAGTGCCGTACCAACCAGCCATTGCCGCACCAATTGCTGAGGTAATGTGGTCGTAACCGGGTGCAATGTCGGTAACTAAAGGACCGAGAACGTAGAAAGGAGCTTCGGAACATTCTTCCATCTGCTTTCTGACGTTGAACTCAATTTGGTCCATGGGAACGTGTCCAGGTCCTTCTACCATTACCTGTACGTCATGTTCCCAAGCCTTACGGGTTAACTGTCCGAGGGTTTTGAGTTCAGCTAATTGCGCTTCATCGGAAGCGTCGTGGGTACAACCGGGACGTAAAGAATCACCTAAGCTGAAAGAAACGTCGTGTTTTTTGAAAATCTCGATAATATCTTGGAAGTGCGTATAAAGGGGATTTTGCTTGTGATGATGCAGCATCCAGCGAGCAATAATACCGCCACCACGAGATACAATACCGGTGATCCGGTTTCTTACTAAAGGTAAATGCTCAATTAAAATCCCGGCGTGGATAGTCATATAATCCACACCTTGTTGAGCGTGCTTTTCGATAATGTGGAGAAAATCATTAGCGGTTAGATTTTCAATATTACCGTGGACGCTTTCCAATGCTTGATAAATTGGTACTGTTCCAATGGGAACGGGTGAAGCGTTGATAATGGCGGTACGAATAGTATCTAAATTTCCGCCACCTGTAGATAAATCCATCACGGTATCAGCGCCATACTTAACCGCTAACTTCAGCTTATCTACTTCTTCATTGAGATCGCTGGAGTTAGGAGAAGCGCCAATGTTGGCATTTACCTTACATTTGGAAGCAATACCAATAGCCATTGGTTCCAAATTGGTATGATTAATATTCGCTGGGATAATCATCCTTCCCCGCGCCACTTCGTCGCGAATGAGTTCCACGGGTAGATTTTCCCGCGTGGCGACATGGTGCATTTCCTCAGTAATAACACCTTGACGAGCGTAATGCATCTGAGAAACATTACCTTGTCCGCGCCGTTTAACAACCCATTGTGTACGCATATTCGGTTTCCTCAATAAACAGCTTCCCTCCGCCGGTATTATCCGGACTCAGGTGCAAAGGGTGTAATCTCAGCCTGCGACTAACAGGCACCCCTAGCATATTGAAAGTTATCCTATCACTTTTTTGTGAATAGAGATAAATACGTTAACAATTATCAATTATCAGTTCTCAATGCTCCTAACTCCTCAATCCGCGAGTTCCCAATCCAAAATCCAAAATCCAAAATCCTATGCCCAAAAATAAATATCGCTATATCCTTTTTTATAAGCCTTATGGTGTCCTCAGTCAGTTTTCCAAAGACACACCTAATCAAAGTACTCTTCAAGACTATATTTCAATTCCCGGCGTGTATCCCGTAGGACGTTTAGATGCTGACAGTGAAGGGTTATTACTGTTAACAAATCACGGACAATTACAACATCGGCTTTGTCATCCTCGCTTTGGGCATCGTCGCACTTATTGGGTACAAGTAGAAAGAATTCCGGATGCAACTGCTTTAAAGAAGTTAGAACAAGGTGTGGCGATTAAAAATTACCGCACTCAACCAGCTTTCGTAAAACTATTATCGGAGGAACCATCTTTACCCGAACGGATTCCGCCAATCAGATTTCGCAAAAATGTACCTACGGCGTGGTTGGAAATGACTTTGACTGAAGGGAAAAACCGCCAAGTTCGCCGAATGACAGCATCTGTAGGATTTCCGACTTTACGATTGGTGCGAATACAAATAGCTCACCTCAAATTAGATACTTTGCAAATAGGACAATGGCGTAGCTTAACTGCAAGGGAAGTGGAATTGTTGTACAACTCTGCAGCCAGGGGGTAATTCAGTGTCAAAGAAAAGGGGATAAAGACCATCACCCCTTCTTTCAAGATTTGATTAAAATTCGTAATAAGTCAGTTAATTACTAAAAAAAAATATTTCTCCAGATTAAGGTATAAAATATACCTCGGATATTATTTTTATTATTTATTTTATACATTTTGTAACATAATACCTTTGACAAAAATCGCACTAAAAGCTGTATAATAATCTTTTTTTCTTCTTAACCAACTTATCATCAGCGTCTGGGTGCATTACTCTTATGAGCTTAAATCAGTCATTTAACTGGTATCAAACTCGCAAAAAACAAAATCTTGTATCTTCAAAATCTGCAAGCTTGGAACTTGTGCGTAAAAAAACCTCGGATTTGGATATTTATACGGCGGAAACATTGCGTCGAACTCAAGAAGAACTTGATTGGTATCGTACTTTGTATGACCAAGCTCCCAGCATATATTTGACAGTAGAAACTAGTGGAAGAATTTTGTCTGTAAATCAATTTGGTGCCGACTGTCTGGGTTATGCACCTTGCGATTTAATTCAAAAATCAATTTTTAGTGTATTTGCTTCCTTTGAAGGTGAAAGACTATCCGATCTATTGACAGGGTTATTCAATAATTTGTCAGAAGAAGTCCCAGATTGGGAGTTTCGTTTAAATTGTCCTGATAGTAAAATTATTTGGGTCAAAGTCAAAGCCCGGATATTGTTTGATGCGAAGCAAAATCCCGTGATTTTGATGGTTTGTGAAGATATTACTGCTTACAAACTTTCTCAAAATTCTATTGCTGGCGAACAAAATTTCCGTCAATTAGCCGATAGCGCACCAGTTATGTTGTGGATGGCTGATGATAAGGGACTGCGTGACTTTTTCAATTGTTCTTGGCTAAAACTTACTGGACGTAAACTTGAGCAAGAATTAGGCTTGGGATGGTTAGATAATTTACATCCTAAAGATAAAAATGTATATATAGAAACCTACGAAAAAGCATTTAACGAAAAAGAAAAATTTCAAATACAGTACCGTTTAAAACGTGGCGATGGTGATTACCGCTGGATTTCCGATACCGGGGTTCCTCGAAGAGCATCTAATGGTAATTTGATTGGCTATATTGGTTGTTGTATTGATATTACTGAGTGTAAAAAAGCGGAGAACGCAGTCAGGGATAGCAAAAAAGCAGCACAAGCTAAATTAGAAGAGATGGAATCCCTTAATCGTCTTAAAGATGAATTTTTAAGTACGGTATCCCACGAATTACGCACGCCGTTAACTAATATGAAAATGGCAATTCAAATGTTGGATATTGGGCTAACAAAACAGCAACAGGTGTTTCCCCTAACATCAGAATCAGCCACTAATTCCAAACTGAATTCAAAAATCTCTCGCTATTTCCAAATTTTAAATAATGAGTGCGAACGAGAAATCAGCTTGATTAACAACTTTCTCGATTTGCAGCGACTTGATACTGGTGCTAAACCATTGGTGTTAGAAAAAATTGAGATATCCAAATGGCTGGAGCGAGTTGTTGAGTTATATAACGCACGCAACCGTAACTGCTGTCGGCAAAAGTTGAGGCTTGCGATTGAACCATCATTACCAGCGATAGTTTGCGATCCGTTCAGTTTAGAAAGAATTTTAGTAGAGTTGTTGACTAATGCTTGTAAATTTAGTCCAACCGGTGAAGAAATTTTGATCTCTGCTGAGTTTGTATCCGATAATATTCAGTTTCAAGTGATAAATACTGGTGTGGAAATTCCCTCAACTGAATTACCGCGTATTTTTGATAAGTTTTACCGAATTCCCAGTAATGACCCTTGGAAACAGGGAGGTACTGGGTTAGGATTAGCATTAGTGCAAAAACTTACTAAGCATTTGGGAGGTACAATTGAGGTTGAAAGCGATTCCAATCGTACTTGTTTTTCTATCCAATTACCTCTTGAAAGATAATTTATAATTCCCCATACAGGCGAATTGCATCTCCTACAATTAATTTACCGACGTAACATCATTACGGTTAATATACGTCACAATTAAAACAGCCACATATCTTTATCTGGTAGAAGCATAAATATTTTATTTGCTTTGTCTATAAAGCCGGCTAAACTACCAGTAATCACTAATCGTAGTGGCTAGCACCAATGAGCGGGAATTAAGGACGCGGATATAATGCTGATTTGCCCTCAGTGCAATTTTGAAAACCCTAATAGCAACAAATTTTGTCAAAACTGCGGCGCATCCTTAACTGAAAAGGAATGTCAACAGTGTGGTGTATTTCTCCCCCTAAATGCAACACAGTGTCATAGCTGCGATGCAATTTGTTCTGAGATTTGGTTGGCAATTATTATTAAAGAAGGTAGTTCGGAACCTATTGTCCTAAATGATAGAGAAGAGAAGCATGACATTGCCCGCTTGGTAGAGGGAGAAGAAAATGTTGATGGGGAAGAAAAAGAAAATATTCTTCAAGAAATTTCTACTTTATTTAAACCAGGCTCTTATTTAGATCCTCAACAGCGCTACCAAATGCTTGAATCGCTACCAACTTTTTTTGAAACCGCTGTCAATACTGAAGTCTGTATGAAAGTTATTGATTGCCAACCTTATCAAGTGTCCCCTTTAGAGGCGATGTTGGCAACTTCGCAATTTGATGGATCGATAAACAACTCACTAGAAAAAAATAAGATTCCTAGTCTTGCTAAAACTTATATTGCCCTACAACCCCACTGCAACCTCGGAATTCCACCAATCCATGATGCATGGCAACTAGGAAATATGCAGGTAATCCTGCTTGAAGATCGTTCTGATTGGCTATATTTATTAGAAATATGGCAAGACGAGGAAATAAGCAAATCACAAGTTATACATTATTTTTATCAAATGACTCAATTGTGGGATTTGCTCGAACCCCTCAATTGCGGTCAAAGTATTCTGGATTTAACTAATTTGCGAGTTGACGAGGACCAGGCATTATCTTTACAGCGTTTATACTTTGATACAGGTAATTTTTCGGAAGTTTATCCCCAAACTGATGTACCCACAATTAAAGCTTTAGGAGAACTTTGGCAAGCATTATTTAGAGAATCTCAACGGACTCAATTTGGTTGCTTGTTAGAACTTTTGGAAAGTTTGGAATCCGGTGAAATTACTACATCTAAAGAATTGCGATCGCAATTGCAAGTAATTTCTACGGAGTTACAAGATAAGTTGAAACAAGGGCAGGATGATTTGACTGCTGCACAATCAAAGTATGTTTCTAATCCCACAGTTTTACAGTTAGATGAATTAGAGGAAAGTCCAACTAAAATCGACGATACACCCACAGTAGCCTTACCAATGCAACTGGCTAGCTTAGAAAATGCAGGGCTTACGGATGTGGGAAAACAACGAGACCATAACGAAGACTATTTTGGCATTGAAACAAAAATTAACAAAATTGAATTACCGAAAATCCGAGTAGCAGGGGCTCGGGGTTTGTATATTCTGTGCGACGGAATGGGGGGACACGCAGGAGGTGAAGTAGCCAGTGAGTTAGCTGTAAGTACTTTGCGGCAATATTTCAAAGAACATTGGAAATCCGATGGGCTTCCCAAGGAGGAAGTTATCCGCGAAGGAGTTTTTCAAGCAAACCAAGCGATTCACCATATCAATCAGCAAGATGCTCGTTCTGGTGTGGGTCGTATGGGGACTACTTTAGTGGTAGTTTTGATACAGGATACTCGCCTCGCTGTGGCTCATGTAGGTGATAGCCGTCTTTATCGAGTGAGTAGAAAAGGAGGCTTGGAACAAGTAACCGTAGATCATGAAGTCGGACAAAGAGAAATTTCTCGTGGAATTGAACCAAGTGTAGCTTATTCTCGTCCGGATGCTTATCAGCTAACCCAAGCTTTAGGACCTAGAGATAATAATTTTATCGCCCCGGAGGTGCAATTTTTAGAAATTAATGAAGATTCGCTGTTTGTTCTGACTTCAGACGGCTTATCAGATAATGATTTATTAGAAAAACACTGGCAGACTAATTTACTCAATTTAATCAGTTCGGAAGCTAACTTAGAAAAGGGCGTGAGAGATTTAATTGATTTAGCAAATAAACACAATGGTCACGACAACATTACCGCCGTACTTATCCGAGCAAAAGTTCGTCCTAACTTAGAAAGTCAAGGGCTCCCGAGATAATTTTTTTCTCCTTAAAAAATTATCTCGGGTACCCGTCAAGTTAATAACCCCCACTATAGTCAATTCGGTACAGTAGATTCAAGCAAAAAGATTGTTACAATAAAATTTTTATGTCGCGACAGACACACGAATTAGTTTTTCTTGCATAATTATGCGTAAATGACATGAAATCTCAGCTTAATTAAACGCCCAGAAATGTTAGGCGGGCCGGATCTTATAATATGTATGCGCTTAATCTGTATTTAGATTGCTACATTACGGTCTTTAAATACAGTCCTCATCCTTGTTAGTCATTAAAATTCATCCTTCATAAGCATCGTGATTACTCTAACCCTATTAGAAGCGCAAAAGAAAACGCCGCTAAACAATTGGCGCTTTGATCAATCCTCGGTGATTCGGGTAGGGCGAGCGGCAGATAATGATGTTGTTTTAGATAGTAATTTAGTTTCTCGATATCATTTGGAACTGAGAAATACAAATATTGGGGGTAATGTTAATTGTTGGGAAGTTATTAGCAATGGTACAAATGGCACTTTTCTTAACGGTGTCCTAGTAAATCAAGATCGGCTACCAAATGATTGCTTGTTACAGTTAGCGCGGGGTGGTCCCATTTTGAAATTTCAACTGCAACAGCACTCATCATATCCAAAAGGAACCACAAGTACATCCGGCTCCTGCACTCATGAAGGAAACTTACCCGATAATCTATTTTGCATTTATTGCGGTAAACCCCTTTCGGTAAAGCTAACAATTCGCCATTATCAGGTACTGCGAACATTGGGGCAGGGAGGCATGGGTACTACCTACTTGGCTTGGGATCCTACAGGTATAACTACAGGTCATCCCCGCTTATTAGTACTCAAGCAAATGAATGCCGATATGGCAAAAATTGCTAAAGCACAAGAATTATTTCAACGGGAAGCCGATACTTTAGGTTTACTCAGCCACCCCGGAATTCCCAAATATTACGACTTTTTCATGGAAAGCGGCAAAAAATATTTGGCGATGGAATTAATCCACGGACAGGACTTAGAAAAATTTGTTTATCACAAAGGACCTATAACCTTAGTACAAGCCATTGAATGGATGATTCAAACCTGCGATATATTGGATTATCTACACAGTCAAAATTCACCATTGATTCACCGCGATATTAAACCGGCTAATCTAATGGTGCGAAATTCCAACAATCGCATAGTTGTGCTGGATTTCGGCGCTGTTAAAGAAATCGGTACTGCACCGGGGACTCGTATCGGTGCAGAAGGCTATTGCGCCCCCGAACAAGAACGAGGACAACCCTTAACTCAATCAGATTTATACGCCATTGGACCAACTTTAATATTTCTACTAACAGGGGAAAACCCATTCAAATTTTATCGTCAAAAGGGGCGAAGCTTTCGGTTTGATGTCGCGAAGATTCCTACCATTACCCCTAAGTTAAAAGAAGTAATAGAAAAGGTTACGCAACCTCTACCACGGGATAGATATCAAAGCGCGAAAGAACTTGCAGCAGCATTAGCAGCTTGCGAATGAATATTAAAAAGGCAGATTGGGATGCACTTTTCAGAAGAGTTCGGATTTTACTCTTCATCCCATCCTTCTACTGCAAGCAATTCCTTTACGGGATCTTGCATAGTAAATCCAAAATCGACAAGTTCACGTTTCCAGTGCTGCCATTCCTCACCGTAAAGTAAAGCAATCTTCCAGATGCTATCTGTAGGCTTAATGATACTTGAATTTACGAGCGATTGAACATTGCGTTGCAATTTCACCATTGGGTGAATTACTTGTTGAGTCATAACCTCAATTGAAATAAGACTGAAAGTTTAGGTAAATGCTTAATCAAAAATGCTTTCCGGTTTGCAATTATGGTCTCTGCGTAGAGTTTGGTAATGCACGCAAAGCACATCTCACTATTACTGAATATAGCATAATTAATTCCAGATGGTTACTCTTAATTTCGGTTTTGTTCGGTAATCACCACTAATTAACTTTAAAACTCAGCAAAAGTTATAATCGCTTACTTATCAAACAAACCGATCTCTGGGCAACATCTTAGATTTAGCACAATTAGAGAAGATTTTTCATCCCCAGTTGCTCAATTCACCACAATATGCATAAACCATGACAAAGTATCCGTTCAATAGGCAATTTGTGACAGGATTTTACATAAAGGTGATATTGAATGGTGAGTTATAAATATTCACCTTGTTTGCTAAACGTTATCTACATTATCGCAAACATCCAGATTTTCATACCATCTCCAGAATTATTTTATATTATTTTAACAATTGCTCGTCTGCGGTACTGTCTCAGAGATAACACAAGCACGGTTATAGTCAAAACCAAGAAGTTGATTCAAGGTTTGATGTTTATTTGTTCGATATTATGGAATTAAAAATAGTTTATGAATTTCATGAAATTATCAAGATTGAATTAAAATTTAGTTATGCATCATCTTATGTTATTACAAAATTAGAACTTTGGTTATTAAAACGACTTTATTTTATTAGACCTTTTTTCTTCAGTTGAAAAACTTTTATGATTTTCGGGCGCAGTCAGATATATTTGATAATCAACGCCTCAAAGTCTATCACTAGAAATTTTTTGCTCCCTAAGGCATCAAATTTTAAGTTTTGCAGCTAGAGTTATTGCAAAATTTTGTCGATGATATAGTCAAAGATCGATTGGTTGTGGGATTAATCGCGAGAGTTGTTGACTGATTTATATCAAATGATTTAGGAATGGCCGCAACTGGCACATTTTTTTATAGGGGCAAGTGAGAATTGCACCTAGTTAACCGGTGGAATAAGGCTTGCTGCGGGTACGGCACCATCCAAGTCAAGTGAGGCTTGCGTAAGTACTGGTATCTTGGGATGAGAAGTACTTATGTATTATAAAGATAGATTTGGTCGGAAAGCATGGTTTTGGTTTTTCTGACAGCAATTGCGATCGCGAAGCGCATGCCCTTGGGGCTTATCAAAAAATATAGTTAAAGTGATAGTTCCGCTGTGGTGCTGGGTATCCTGAAAACGGGAACGGTTTTTTGCCTAAGTATTTACCACAGCAGATACTAAAATATGGATGGTTCTAAGGAAGAATACGTAGTAAAACATCGCCAAAAAGCTAAAGGGCGACAAAAGTTATTAGTTCTGATATCGATAGTATCTTTTTTCGGTTCTACCGTGATGGCGGTAATTCCTGCCATACAACAAGAATTTGTTCAACAGGATAGTACGCTACAAGCCGAATCAGCGGAATCAACATTAAAACAGCAAGAGCAAGGTTTTGAATTGGTTTTACAACGGGAACCAAATAATCAAGTTGCCCTAGACGGTTTGTTGAAAGTGCGGCTACAGTTGAACGATATTCCAGGTGCAATTGAACCTTTAGAAAAGTTGGTGAAGCTAAATCCTGAAAGGGAAGATTATAAGAAAGGTTTAGAAAATTTGAAGAAGGAAGCGAGTAAGGATATAGAACGGGAAACAACTCAATAATCTTGTTAATTATTAAATAAAAATACGACCATTATTTCTTTGTTACTCAATTAAAGGATTCAATATTAATTATGTCAAGTCTTTCTGTTTGTATGATGGTGCAAAATGCAGAAAAAACATTAGCAATT
>JBCBQE010000016.1:15346-21739 GCA_039820385.1 Cyanobacteria bacterium J06635_10 | reverse complement strand
GGTAAAAGGGAAGAAAAGAATTAATATTTTACCCTTATTCCATAAAATACTTTTGACTGTTGACTTTTTCGCTTGCGGCGCAGTCTGTTTTGACGAACGCAAGCGGTACTAGGGAACCCGTCAAGCGATCGATCGGAAATCAAAAGTCAAAAAAATGAATTGGCAGAGCAAAAAAAATTTTATCTGACAAGTTATTCATAATACTCAGGTTAATAAAATATTAATTTTGAATTAGGATTTTGATAAATTGAGATCGGAGTATCCATATATTTTTGATGTTTTGATTTCAGCTTCAATTAACTACATAGTCAGCGATTAAATAAGTAAAAATTTAGACAAAAATAAGTAAAATTGTGATGACTTATTATATTTATATGTCTTTTTTGGTTGGATTTTGATGATTTTATCAGGATGCTTTGACAATTGATTTTACCGTAAAGTCTTGACTTGAAAGTGTTTATGGACTCTTTAACCAAATTTTTGCCGAAATTTTAAACTTGATTATTTCGATTCTTTACTTTTAGGGTGTAACCTCGAAATACAGTAATTGTCAGGATGGCGATTTAAAAAAATTTACATTCAGAGGAAAATGATATGAACGATCGTGCTGACAAGCAAGAATTTGTATTGAGTCAAATTACGGATAGGTTTGGACAAAGAGACTTTAGTGGATACAATTTAAGTGGTATTAATTTTAGAGAAATTGATTTAAGTGGAGTCAATTTTACAGGAGCAGATTTACGTAATGCGAACTTAAGTGGAGCAATTCTTACTAGTGCAAAATTAGATAAAGCAAATTTAATTCAAGCTAATTTACGAGAAGCTTATATGCACGAAGCATCTTTTCGTCAAGCGAATTTAACTGATGCCGATTTAAGACAAGCTTCTTTGTGTGGTGCAATATTTTTCGATGCAAATCTGACTGGTAGCAATTTACAAGAAGCTTCATTGTGCGATACGGATTTGCGAAAAGCACATTTAATCCAAGCACAATTAGTAGAAGCATCGTTAATAGAAGCAAATTTATTTCAAGCGAATCTGACTAAAGCAGTATTATGTGGTGCTAATTTACTAGAAGCGAACTTGAATCAGGCAAATCTGAAGTCAGCCGATTTAGCTTGGGCTAATTTAACCCAAGCAAACTTGAAGGAAGCAAAGTTACAAGAAACAAATCTAAGAAACGCTAACTTAGACCGAACGATTATGCCTGATGGTAAAATTAAACAAGTTCAAATTTTCTGTTTTAGTTGATATTAAATCGTTAAGAGTAATATCGTAATTCCAATTTATGATATGTGTGTGTAGGCTCTGCTAAGGAGAACCAAATGCATCAAATTGTTGCTATTAATTCCGTTTGTAGAATTGCGATATTTTGTTAAATCTCGGTATAGTTTTTGTTCCCTATTCCCCATTTCCTCCCTTGAAAAGTTGCTCGTGGGAGAAACCACGCCAGTTGCAACAACCGAGTTAAGCTCCCTTCGGGTATGAACAGTATTTGCTCATGGGGGAAACCCCTAAGTAAGGAATGCTTCACCGCAACACTGCACTTTATGTTGCGATAGCGACAGGCTATGTCTTATGGAACACGCTCCGAAGGCTGAAGCACGCTATTTCTTATCTCAACTAATAATTATGGCTTCGCCACGCTGCGCGAACATTAATCAAATCGGATTCTAATAGATTAAACTCTTTACTCTTAATTATTGAAAGCAACTAAAATTCTCTAAGGGAAAAAATTAACGTAGCTAAAGATAAAAGCATCACGCTATAAATTAAACTGTAGCCAGCATTTATAAAAAGTGTTGATGAATCGGGTAATGCTGACAAACCATAAACAACGTCATTTTTTAAATCTAAACGTGATAAATCAGGTAAAATTAAATATAAAGCTTGAGTAATCCTTTCGATACCCGGATTTTCACTAATGCGAGCAAGTTGAAGTAAATCTTGGGTTATATTTCCCATTAAGTATATAGCAAACGTTAATGCTGTTGCTAATATAGAACCTGTAAATACACCGAAAGTAATAGCTATAGCACCGATCAAAGATAACTGCAAGATTAGGAAAATAGCATTGATTATAATACTTATTGGTGAATAACTGATGTTATTGAATTGCAAAAATGTAAGATAAATAGCACTCATTGCCACGACAAGTAATGTCAAAACAGCCGATAAACCTAAATATTTACCGATAATAAATTCATTTCGACTTACAGGTTTAGCAATTAATATTAAAATCGTTTTTTTCTCTACTTCTTTGTTAATTAGTCCGGTACCTACAAATACTGCAACAATTAGACTTAGAAGACTCATCACCGCCAAACCCAAGTCTAAAAACATTTTATCTTCAGTAGCCGCTGCTAATTGCGGTAGTAAATAAATTGCAATTACTAATATTACAGCGTAAAAACCTATAAGATACAAAATGCGATCGCGCACTACTTCCCGAAAAGTATTGTTGGCGATCGCCAATATTCTACTGACATTCATGGCGATTTAAGCAATAGTTCTGCATCACATATCAGTTATCAGTTCTCAATTGTTAATTGTCAAGTCAATTTTACTTTTTGGGAGGTTGCCCCGCGATGTAGGAAATTTTGGGTAAACACTCTATTTCAGCAACAGCCATTTTTTCAGATTTACCGCTGATGATATCAATTTGCTCTGCAATGGGTTGAATTTCACAGGATCTTTTTAGATAATATCCATCTTTTGCGGCACTGGGGCCTTGCCAAACACTAAATAGATCCAGTTTGTAAGAATTAATATCTTTTGGATCGATGTTCCCTACACGCGCTTCAACTTTCCAAAAATCTTTTTCCGCAAACTCTGCCAAATTAATATCTATAACTTTTCTACCAATTTGACTAGCATTCTTATCTGCACTTTTTAGCCATAATTCAACATCTGACCAAGATTTTCCATCTAATTTTGTTTCGACTGCCGACTGAAGCTTTTCAATAATTAAAACCCCATTTTCAGGAGTTTTATTCTCAGGTTTTAATACTGTCAGTAAATCATTGCGTTGGGCTATTGAATCTTGATAAATTGGATATTTTGCACTGGGATATTCGTTTAACCATTTATCTGTAACTCCGTAAAGATTAAGCCAGCAACTTAACAACATGCAGCAGCCGATTAAAACGATGACACTTTCGCGATCTTCTAATTTCGGCAACTGAGTTTTTACATCAGTACCGCTTCCTTCAAAAAATTCTGGAACCGCAGTAATCATTGCGGATATTGTAGGCCAAAAAATAATTGTTCTAGCTACAATAGCTTCGTCTCGCCCAAAAGCAAACAGACTGACTATACCTCCTGTTATTACCGCTCCGATAGGCATAATGGTACCGGGTATATATAAAGGCTTATCTGTGGTATACCAAGAAGTCCCACCAACTAAAAATATCCAACCGAAAAATGCAATAATATCTTGAATGGGACTACCGGGATTGGCAAAGGATGACATCAACCAAGAAAATACACTTAAGTAAATTAATGTCTGCCAAGAAAAAGCTTTAGGAGGGATGAAAATATACTTAACTCGTTCAATAATGTCTCGGACAAAATCAAAAAGAACATTTAATCCAAGCAAGTTCAGAGTTTCTCTGATTACGCCCATATTTTTCTCCTATTAATTACTGTTATTGTGAAACTAAATATTTGAGCAAGTCTCACGGTTATTACACAACATTGGTTCGAGCAAATAAGCGGAAGAATACAACTAAAGTAATTGCGGTATAGCTAAGGGAATTAGCGATTAATATAGTAGTAAACAAACTTGTACTTTGCCATCCTTTTCTAGTACCCCGACGAGTTCTACGCGCTATCGCAGCTGATTTATCCGATTCTTGTTCCGGTTTTTTCTGCCCAGGTTCGCTTAACGCTATCAGCAACATTTTTAACAACGCAAACTTGACCATCAAAGTCCCAAAGAAAGTTATAAAAGCAGTTAGAACGATTCCACTATAAACTTCACCATCCAAGCGGTTGTATAGTAAAAAATTAATCAACTGTGCTTTATAGTTGTCAAAAAAAGGACTTGGCTCTATCGAGAAGAAAATTATCCAACCAATTACATTAGAAAATAGGTTGATTGAGATTGCATAAAAAGTACTAGTTCTTTTATCGAACTTCAATCTCCTATGGAGAATATATGTCTCTATGGGAATCGCAACTAATAACAATAGAAAGTCAAATAAGATTACGCCAAACGGAAAAGCTCGAAAATATTGGGAAAAGTCAAACTCTAACATATGCTTGTTACCAAACTGTGTGTAATTGTAGGTACTACGGTTGTAATGTAAAGCTTATAGCAGAAAATAATATTAAACTTCTTTTACGTCTTTTACCATTTTTTTACACATTCGTGTTCAGTTTTGATACTTCAGAAGTAGTCTTTCTGTTAAGAATTATTTAATCTTGGCAAATTGTTGGTATTCTCGGGTGATGGGCTGGCTTGAAACAGTCCAAATCGTGAAAAAGACAATTGTAACTCAGAAATCACATTGTAGCTTTTGATCTCCGGAGCCTCATATCAAGTAGGCTCTGCCCTGTCTGGAATGAAAGTACAGACCGCCTGCAGCCGATTAATGCAATAATGTCCCATGAGCATATAAAATCAATGGCGAAGCATTTCGCTGACAATAAATCTGAAAAATTTACTATAAAGTTTCTTTGTGAGATATATAACTTTTTTAAATTTATGTTTTTAGGTTAGAAAAAGTACGAATAAATAGCTGTTTCATGGTACATATGTACCATTATATATAGATGGGATGGTAAATATATGGAAAAATAATAGGTTTCATCAGGATTATCCTGTTGTTGTAGATAAAAAATAATATCTCTTCCTGATATTACATGAGCTTGGGTAAGATAAAAGACTGCTACATTACAGCTAGTATAATGACAAGGAACGGCATTGGTATTCGCACGGCGCAAGTGCGCCCTACAAGGCTTACAGGTCAAATTCACGTTTACGATGGCGCGGGTAAAGGTAAGTCTCAAGCTGCTTTAGGAGTAGTTTTACGTTCAATTGG
The DNA here is from genome assembly GCA_039820385.1 of Cyanobacteria bacterium J06635_10. GTDB lineage: Bacteria > Cyanobacteriota > Cyanobacteriia > Cyanobacteriales > Nostocaceae > Rivularia. The sequence continues at coordinate 16,694 of JBCBQE010000016.1, read as the reverse complement.
TTTGGGTATCAATACCTCGAACAACTACAATCGGGTATTACTACTTCGGTTTCTTAAAGGACCAGAAAGAGATTACGATGAAGACGGCGCTATTGCAGCTTTACAGCGGGGTTTTCCCCATTTAATTGACCAAGTACGAACTGGTAGGGCAGAATTCTTTAACAAGGACGAAATTATTCCCTTTGATAAACTAGAAGCAGCAAGAGGTTGGGATGTTGCCAAGGGTGCTATTGCTTCGGGGTTATATTCAGTAGTTGTACTCGATGAAATAAACCCTGTATTAGATTTGGGCTTACTAGAAGTTTCCGAAGTAGTAAAAACTTTAAAGTCCAAACCTCAAGACTTAGAAGTGATTGCGACTGGAAGAGGAGCGCCACAAGAGTTATTAAATATTGCCGATTTACATTCAGAAATGAAACCCCAATACCATTCCACAGGAACACTTCAAGGTTTAGAAGGTATTGAGATATATACTGGTTCGGGTAAAGGAAAATCAACTAGCGCTTTGGGTAAAGCTTTAAAAGCTATTGGTAGAGGAATTAATCATCCCGGCTCCACTCGCGTATTAATTATGCAGTGGCTTAAAGGTGGTAGTGGATACACTGAAGATGAAGCAATTGCAGCACTACAGCAGTCTTATCCGGAAGTAGTAGACCATCAACGCTGCGGTAGGGATGCTATAGTGTGGCGTAAATGTCGGCAAGAATTGGACTATTTAGAAGCCGAAAGAGGTTGGGAAATAGCTAAAACAGCAATAGCTTCGGGATTATATAAAACAATCATTCTCGACGAACTTAATCCCACAGTAGATTTAGAATTACTTCCAGTAGAGCCAATATTAGAAACATTACTTCGCAAACCTCGCCATACGGAAGTAATTATCACCGGGCGTTGCCAAAATCAGCCAGCATACTTTGAACTAGCCAGCATTCATTCCGAAGTCTACTGTCACAAGCATTATGCAAATCATGGAGTAGAGCTTAAGCGTGGGGTTGATTTTTGAGTTAGTTGTTAGTGGTTAGTCATAAACTGCAATTGACTGACCAACAAAATTTGATTAATACCAGAGATTGGTTTAGATAAACTATTTTTTCAAATAGCGCTTTTTAGTTATTCTGAGTAAAAAAGTAATCATGGAAAACACTAATACACTCGACTTAGTTACAGGAATACTTGGGTTATTGATTCTCATCGGTGGTTTATTAATGATGTTTACGACAATTTTCACCACCAAGGGAAAATAACTCCTAACTGTTAACTTTTTCTTGTTCGGCTGCCTTCATAACTCTTGTAGGGTGTGTTACGGCACAAATAAATTAGATTCAAGATTACTAATTACATGATGCCG
>JBCBQE010000016.1:0-15246 GCA_039820385.1 Cyanobacteria bacterium J06635_10 | reverse complement strand
ACGGCACAAATAAATTAGATTCAAGATTACTAATTACATGATGCCGTAACGCACCATTTTACTTTAGGTTTATGGTGCGTGACGGTAATTTCAAATCCTGCATGTTATTGGTGATAAATTGTCGTAACCGTCACACACCCTACAAATAATTACCAACTCGAAATGAGCAGAATCAAACCTGAAGTAGCCCAACGACGCATCAAATCTTTTAGCAAACGCTTTGGAGAAGCGCATTTATACTTGGCTGCTTTCAGATGAACAGCAGTTCAAACTGGAAACGAAATTAGCAGTTCTTGAGCCACTCCCCGGACTAAAGTCGCGGGGATTCGGGCATTGCCTTCCAACTTTTCACCCTTAATGGTTATCTGGTTGGAGGTTAGCACCTCGTTAGGAAACCGCTCAAAAGGACTATGGTCGCCCTTGAAATAGCACTTGGCTATTTTCTCGCAGTTTGTTTATATCGTTGCCACGCCCCTAACAAATACGGCTCCGTATCCGGATACTCCCATTGAGCATCCCGCAATGACAACACATCACCATAAACGCACCTAGCCAAATACGCACTAAACAAGTCCCTATGTATTGGGGCAATCCCCGTAACGTCGTAATGCACTCTCTCTGACAGTTTCTTCTTGATGCGGGTACCGTCTAAATGAGTCTGGGACAATGCCGTGGTCTTGGTAGGAAATTTTATGAACTGTCCGCCAGCACTTTCAGCCTTGCGGGCTAGTTCTGATTGGAAAAATCCGGGAGACTTGGCTGATATGGCTTTACCATAACGTTTCTGCCAGCCCCTAACGCTTACACGTTCGGTTTTTATTCGGTTCCCGTGGCGTAATATCTCGTTAACTAGGCTACGGTTTTGCGACTTAGTGTAAGCTGATTTGCGCCGTTCTAGCTCAGCTTTTTTGGCTGCTATACGGCGATAGTTTCTAGTTTTGATCCAGCGCTTTTTACCCTTCTTAACCTTGCCTTTTTTGCGAACAATCTTATTACCAACACGTTTATCAAAGTTAGGCTCAAAGTTATCGGGGTTATGCATTCGCTGGCTGCGTTGCATTTTACGCTGCAATGCTTTAATCTCACGTTCAAAGGTTGGTACATTTTGAGCGAAAGGTAGCAGCCCCGCGTGATAGTCAGCAACAAATGCAACGTTGCAAACATTTAGGTCTAGCCCAACGGTTCCATCGGTGACGTAATTCTGAGGTTTTTGGTATGGCAGCCCCTCATTGATTAATTGGACAAACCAGCGGCGCTTGCCATTAAGCTTGCGCCATAGAATCCGACAGTATTTAATAGGTGAGTTTAAGCCGTGGGTTAGCACCGGGTTATTCCAGTCGATAATGGGGTCTATGGTTAGTCTCTTCCACAAAACCTGGTTACTAACAAACCTAATCCCAGTCCCATTGGTCTTTCCTTCCACGGATCGAAACCGGTTAGCAACTTTAAACCTTACACTTTTAGCTCTACTTAGTAGTATTTTCTCAGCAGCCTTGAAAGCGCGGACACCCATGTTGATTTTTTCATGCGCCCCTAACTTGTCACTTATCCATTTACTGTTGTTAGCGCTAGCTGTACCGAACGAACCTAAATCATACTCACTAAATCTGTACTGCCTCCTGGCTTCTTTAAATAATTCGGTTCTCTCTTTCTTACTGTGACCCCGCATCTTCTTGGCTTGTCTATATGGCTCAGAGTCTTTCACCAGTTCGACCCGAACCAAAGCCTCATTAAGGCAAGCATTATATAGTTGTCTCGCAGCTTGAAAACGGGCTAGCAATTCCCGCTCCTGCTTGCTATCTATCTTAAGCGGCAGTTCGGTTATGAATGATGGTGTTTTTGCTCTCGCCATTGACCGACCTCTCAATGCGTGTTAGAAAAATATAGCCGCAAGTTAACCTGCTGTCAAGAGGTAATAAAATGGAAAATAAAGGGCATTTTAAAAAGGGTAATGCAACGAGGTATATAGCCGCTGGCGACAAGCCTTTAACCGCCCATATTGGGCTTAAGCTAACTGAAGAAGACAAAGAAGCCCTTAGGCAAATACCGAAATGGAGCGACAAGCTGAGAGCCGCAGTTAAACAAATAATTGAGGAATACGGCGAATAAATTCGCTTAACATCGAGCTAACCCCGTCCTAAAGGCGCGGGGCTTGCGCTCTCTTGGACTCCTCGGTCAACAAGACTTCTACCGGGCAATTTTGGAAAATCAAACCCCTGTATTGAAAACAAAAGTTGAAAATAGAAGCGCATAGTTTTGCGATAAGCCCAAAGAGCATGGGCTTCGCGAATGCAGCTTAATTTCCATCCTCCTTCTTTGTATTCCAGTATAAAAATAAATCACCCAACTATCCGTTATATTTAGCGGTGTAGTTGCTGGTGGAATAAAATAATGCGTTGGCGGCTGTTTTGTTTATTTGCAATTCTCGGGTTTGCATTGAGCATCTTCTGCTTTGCTTGTGCTAACCTCGATCGAGAAACGACACAAACTCCTCAAACACCATCTACACAACAAACTGAGAAACCACAAATTTCAGCTTTACCGCCAGCAACACAAGAAATTGTGAAAAGTGCTGGGAGTAATGGTTTATTTAATCCTCCTCGTGGAGATGTACGTTTAGTAGTAATCAGTGACTTGAATGGAGCTTATGGTTCCACTGACTACGATCCAGAGGTAGATAAAGGAATAAATTTATTACCTTTTTGGCAACCTGATATGGTAGTTTGTAGCGGTGATATGGTAGCAGGTCAAAAACTATCGCTGACAGAATCACAAATTAAAGCGATGTGGGCTGCTTTCGACGAGCATGTAGCGGCACCTTTACGCGAAGCAAATCTACCTCACGGTTTAACCATCGGTAATCACGATGCTTCTGGCGCTAAAGGGGTAGGAGGAGATTTTCTGTTTCAACAAGAAAGAGATTTAGCTTCACAATATTGGAACGATCCTAAAAATGATCCTGGAGTTGAATTCATCGATCGCAGTCAATTCCCATTTTTCTACACCTTTAAGCATAAAGATATCTTCTTCATGGCTTGGGATGGTTCAACACACAGAATTCCTCCCGATAAACTGGCTTGGGTAGAAAAAGCATTAGCAAGCCCCGAAGCACAACAAGCCAAAATGCGGATTTTACTCAGTCACTTACCTTTATATCCAGTTGCGATCGGTAGAAATAAACCCGGCGATGTCATGGAAAACGCCGACGAGTTGCGACTCATGTTAGAAAAATACAAAGTCAATACGTATATTAGCGGACATCATCACGCTTATTATCCCGGTCATCGCGGTAAATTACAGCTACTCAACATGGGAATTATAGGTTCGGGTCCTCGTTCGTTAATTGACAGTAAAATACAGCCAACCAAAGCAATTACAGTGGTTGATATCAACTTTGATTCACCAGAATTAACGAATTATACCACCTACGATATGAGAACCTTAAAACTGATCGAGTACAAACAACTTCCTCGATTTTTAACAGGTCATAACGGTATAGTTTTACGCCGAGATGTGGAATACGAAGACTTAACAGCAGAAGAAAAAGCCGCTTGCGTGGATAAGTTGGGTGAAAAACTCTGCGCGAATCAGTGAACAGTCAACAGTCAACAGTGAACAGTCAACAGTGAGCAGTCAACAGTCAACAATGAACAGTCAACAGTGAGCAGTCAACAGTTAACAGTATTTATAATTCTTAACTCCTAACTCTCAACTCCTAACTTTTCCTTTGCCGGATGATTTACGAGTATTTATTACAGATCCCGAAGGAGATAATTCTTATCCTATTGTTACTTATAGTTGACTTTTAGTTTATAAGAATTACGAAGATTCTAATAAAGCGAAAGTAATAAAGGATGTTGTCAAGTGGTGTCTTAGTGAAGGTGGAAAGTTTGCGGAAGAATTGGGATATATTCCTTTACCGGAAGATGCTGTGGAGAAGGTTGAAGAGGCTTTGGAGGAGGTTAAGTCTTGAGGTTTTATTTTTTAAACGCAAAGGTTCGCTGAGGTTAACGCAGAGGAATATTGAGGTTTAAGGAAACAATTTGGGTTGGGTTAAGAATGAGTTAGATACATAAATTAATTTACGATAAACAAAAGGTTACAAAATGCCGTAACCTTATATTGGGCTGTTTATTGTATACGAAATTTTGTATTCTATTATATGAGCGTGCATCTCGAAAACTGTTCGATTAGGTCTAATATATGGAAGCTTTATATCTTAAAAGGATTAGAGTTTGCTTGGTTCCCAATTCCTACAATTATTATTTTTTATGAACATAATGGTTTATCCTTTGAGGAATCCCTACTTTTAAAAACTATTTTATCTCTATCGATACTTATATTTGAAATACCTTCTGGTTACTTTGCGGATATTTTTGGTAGAAAAGCTTGCTTAGTTTCAGGGGGATTAGTTTGGTGCTTGGGATTGCTGTTTTACTGCTTTCAAACTAGTTTTACAGCATTTGCGATCGCGGAAGTTTTATCGGGTATTGCTGGTAGTCTTATATCTGGTGCAAATACAGCTCTGGGATTTGATAGTTTGGTTGAGATGAACCAAGAGCAAAATTATCGTCATATAGAGGGAAAATTAGGAGCAATAGCGGGAGTTACAGAAGCAATTTGTGGTTTGCTCGGAGGTTTAGTTGCTGCGATAAATTTGGTATATCCTTTTTATTTACAAACTATTTGTATATTCTTATATTTCTTAATTGCTTTAAGTTTAGTTGAACCAAATTCACATCAATCTTCAATTAATCCATCTCCAGCAGGTAATAATAAAGGTATTATACAAACAATTAATCATCGAGAGATATGGGAAACAATTCGTTTCGCACTATTAGACAATAAAAACGTAAAATGGTTAATTCTATTTTCAGCAAACTTTGGAATTGCAACTTTTCTTGCTGTTTGGTTGTCTCAAGCAGATATGCAAAGTCGCGGTTTAGCGATTTCTAGCTTCGGATTTGCCTGGGCTGCATTTCACTTTATAATGAGCTTTGCTTCCTTCAAAGCAACATCGATTGAGAACCTTTGGGGTACAAAAAAAGTATTTTTAGGTTTAATTCTATTATTGGGCTTATCTTATATCTTTCTTGGTCTAATTAATCAAGTATGGGGAATTATATTTATTGCTTTGATTTACTTCAGTCGTGGAGTTCGCAATCCATTAACATTGAATCATATTAACCAGAATCTCCCTTCATCAATTAGAGCTACAGTACTTTCTATCAATAGCTTCATTTTCCGCTTAGGTTTTATTGTAATTGCTCCAGTAATTGGATGGATAACGGACACCTATAGTCTGAATATAGCTTTATTTTTATTTGGTAGTATTTTTATTACTTTTGGAGTCTTTTGCTGGCATAAATTAGTTAAATTTAGAGTTATTTAAATCATTCATATGAGTTTAAAAGTTTCGGCATTATCAACTTGTTGTACTAAATCCGTATCCACAATTAACAAGTTTGGTGTTAAAGCTGGTATTTGAATTAATCGAGCAAATTGCAGCGATAACCATTCGATAATATTGGCGATCGCTTCGCGCATGCGTCAGCGGCTTATCGCGCCATCTGCACCACCTCTAAGTTTGATGACATATTTAACTCCGTCATCTGCTTTCACTAATAAAGGTAATCAAGAACTATTGCGGATTTCTTGATAAAACTTTGTTAGATTTATCATTCAATTCAATTATCATTTCGTTAATTATAGGACTTACGCAACCGGCACATTTTTTTGTAGGGTGCTGTACTGTAGAAATTATGAACGTAGTAACAAGTCTTGTACTGTCACGCACCAACCGATTTTTGTGACAATTGCGTAAGTCCTAATTATATTAATTTAATCATCTCAACAAACATCAAAAAACAATCAATTGTTAGTAAGAATACGTTAATATACATATAAAAAATGTAACATAATTATATATGTACTACTTACAGGAATTGATTAAATATGGGCTTGTTTAGTGATTTATCTACTCGTAATCAAGAAAATAGCGTTTCTTTTAGCCCCGCTGAAGCATTTGCAGCTATTACTTTAGCTACTGTTGCCGCAGATGGTTATTTGTCAGATGACGAGATTCAGGTAATGATGGCTTCTCTGTCTCGAATGCAATTATTCCGAAGCTATTCTGATGATGTTATGAGAAGGTTATTTGATAAGCTCTGTGGAGTTACTAAACGTCAAGGAAGTGATGTTTTAATAAATACTGCAATCGCTTCACTACCACATCACTTACATGATACTGCTTTTGCTGTTGCAACCGATCTCGTTTTGGCAGATGGTGAAGTAACTGAAGAAGAAGAAAATCTTTTACAGCATCTCTATACTCATTTGGATATTCCTGACGAGAAAGCAAAAAATATTATTGATGCAATGATTATCAAGAATAAAGGATAACTTAAACTCTATATTTTCTGCTTTTGTTGTGCCCCTTGATTAAAGCTCTGAGGGGCATTTACTTTACCAATAACCCGAGCATTCTCGCCTTTTATAACTGAATTTAAAAACGCCTTATTTTGAATTGAAAGTTCAATTATTTAATAATACTATTGGTTCTGACCACAAAAAAAGACGTTGCAGTGCAACGTCTCTACATTATTAACAGTTTCTATTCAAAAAACACCATTGTCTACAAAACTTCTAATTCAACTTACTCAACCAATAATTAACATCAACCTTCAATTTATTTCCCAATTTTAAAAGTTGACGCAATTGATTTTTATCCTCATCATTCACAATTGTAGCGATCGCTTTAGGCAGTATTTCACCATGCAGACAATTGAAGTATAGTTCTTGAGAACGTTCTAAAGAAATACCCAAATTTAGCTGTTCTCCAACTTCAATCAATCTTCCTAAACGTTGTATCTGAAAATCAAAAGTACTGCTGGCATCGTACAATAATTGCCATAACAACCGCAAACTCAAACCCTCAAGTATCTGCTTCCCTTCAGGAATATCCAAGTGGCAGCGCAAATGTTTCGCTTCATTGGCGATCGCGTCTAATTCTACCAGGTGATTCCAACTTAACTGGGCTTCATTAATATCTTGTTCTAAAGCACGCAATGTCATCATACAGCGATATTCTAAGGCAATTTCTGCCGCTGCTTGTAATTCTTTGGGTGCTGCTAACCCATCTCGGTGAAATGCCATCAAAACACCGTAATTATCTCTATAAGTCTGGGTATAAAGTTGATCAACTCTTGCCAAGGTTTCCTGACTCAATAACCGCATCAATCGATGACGCTCCTCGGCGAAGAGGTTTTGTAAGCTGAAGGATTCTTCACCAAATAACTGGGTCATGACTAAGATAGTATGAGCCGTACTTCCCTGCTGTAGGGCAGATAAAAGCTTATCTTTGAGTTGAGTGTAACTCCGTTTACCTTCAAAGGGTTTAATACAGCAGTGGAAATCCCAACCTCCCAAATGCAATACAGCGAAGGTCATTTGCTGACTTTCCCAAGTAACTTCAGACACCATCTTCAAATGTCCTACCGCTAAGTTTAGAGAACCCAAACGTTGCAATTGATAGTCTAGTTCATTTGCACTATAACAATAAACCCGCTTTTGATAAAAGCGCGAATCTTGAGAATTATTTTTATCAGCAAACCCTGACAATTTCTCTACAGGTTGGTGTTTGTTAAATAAAGAAGTAATAGCGTAATGCGCTGCAACTTGTTTAAAGCTAATCTGAGAAGGTAACACTAATTGCCGATAAATTTCAGCACCCGTTCTAAAACGGTGAATATTGCTGGGAGCTTCCTCGAGTCTCTCGAGAAAACCTTTTTCCAATTGTACCCCCGCCACTTCTGCCGCTAATTCCATAGCGCGAGCGGCATAGCGGAGAATTTGAGTTCCTTCAGGGCGCGAAATTTCTTCAAAAAACCATCCGCAACTGGTAAACATCAACAATGAGTGACGCTGCATTTCCAATAAACGTAAAGCGTCTACCTGTTCCGATGCTTGTAATTTATGGTTTTGATGTCGATTTAGGAAGCTCGAAATATTATTAGCGCTACGGTCTAATATAACTTCTATATATTCATCCCTTGTTTTCCAAGGATCGGAAAAATATTTAATCCCCTCTTCCTCATAGACTTCCACCAACTGATCCCGCAGCCAATTGAGAGAATCTCGTAGGGGTTTGCGCCATTTTAAATGCCAACCAGGCGCACCGCCGCAACCACAATCATCTTGCCATCTATCGACACCGTGAGCACAACTCCAGGCGGTTACAGGTTTCAACTCAGCTTCCCAGGTAGGAGTATTTAAGCTGAGATAGTGAGCAAAATTAGTTACTGTCCAACCCCAACGAGGGAACTCTTGAGTAAAAGCATAGGCCACAGTTTTCTCGGTACCCTTTTTATGGTGCCCGAAAGTTTCTCCATCGGTTGCCACCGAAATAATTTGAGACTGACGATGATCCCCGCGTACTGCCGCGCCAATACGTCCAGCAAAATGGCTGGAATTGTAAACTACATCGCTAAAACCCATGTCTCGCGAGATCGGTCCATCATAGAAAAATATATCAATATATGAGCGTTCGCAATTGGTATCTTCCCCCTGATTCCCTGGTAAATAACACCGATAAGGGCGGGTGGGATCGATTTGATTTCCCCCTACTTCATGCCATTCAGATTCGGGATCTTCAGTGGTAGGAATTAGACGACAACGCTCGACTTGGGAAGGCGCAAGCACAATAAAGCGAATACCTTCTAAAACCATTGCTTCTAAAGTTGGATAATCCACGGCAGCTTCCGCCAACCACATACCTTCGGGATCCCGTCCAAAACGGGAACGGAAATCTGCTTTACCCCAACGAATTTGGCTTAACTTATCGCGTTCGCTTGCCAAGGGCATAATAATGTGATTGTATACTTGCGCGATCGCATTGCCATGGCCGTTGAGACGCTCGCAACTTTTTCGATCTGCCTCAATAATTCGCTGATATACGTCAATATCGTAGTTTTGCAACCATGACATCAATGTGGGACCGATATTAAAGCTCATATACTCGAAATTATTCACGATCCCCACCACTTCGCCATGCTCGTTTAAGATTCTGGCAAAGGCATTAGGGCGATAGCACTCGTGATGAATTCGTTCGTTCCAATCATGGAATGGCGCAGCTCCCGGTTGACGCTCAATCGCGTTTAAATAGGGGTTTTCCCGTGGTGGCTGGTAGAAATGACCGTGTACCGTTACATAAACTCCTGTAGCCCTTTTCAAAGGATCTTGGCAATTCGTATCAGTATTTTCATTTTCCATCAAATTTGCACCAACAGAAGCTGGTAACTCAGTAGCAGAAGTCATATAGAGCTATTCCTTTATAGAGATAAACTTGCAATTGCGCTAAATAAAACCTATATCCTGTTCTTACAGAGCAGTATTTTCAGAAATTGTAGATGAAAACTTTACACAAATAATCAAATTTTTAGTTTGTTTAAACGCTTAAGCAATGGTATTTGCATCAAAATTCATACTAGATGCCTGCTCTAGGTTTTATCAAGGAGTTCTTTTACAAACTACGAGAAAGACGAGTTTGTTCCGCAAAATTTTTCCTGGGATGGAGCCTTAAAAAATGGGCAAGTAAATTAAATCGATCGAAGAGACCGAATGGTATAATAGCTAGCTGTTTTATTAAACCTACCCATTTTAGAGAATTTTTAACCCCGGTAGTCTCAGAAAAAAAAATTAATTCTCTCTTAATACATTAAAACTCATTTTTAGTATAGAATATTCTGCGGTTTTTTTGATTTTTGCAAAGAAAGATTGCCTATACTACGCAAAACGTAATTTTATTTTATATATCCGGAGAAAAAATCAAAACAGTAAAATCTCGGAAGCCGCTAGGCATAGGCTTTGGAGTATCTTGGAGTCTAGTCGCCCTCGTCTTAATATTTAATATATTTAAGTAATATTAGGCATTGATGGTTGAATAAGAAGGAAGAAACTAGTCTTGCATTGATGTAGTTCCTTCCTTGAGATGGAGCCTTAAAAGGCAGGGAGCAGATAAAGTAAAAGGTGCCGGTGGGGCTAGACGCTTTTAACTGAGTTCTTTTTGAGGAGCGATTCATCTTTTACGATGCGGAATACGGGCTACCCGTCGTGGGCGTTTCCTTTATGAAATAGCCCGCGCAGCAAAGAGCGAAAAATTGTAACCCTGCGGCAGACGATTACTGTTTCATCACGACAAAAGTCCTTATTACAAAAGACTTGCAGCGACTAACCCACGTCAACTTCAGGTGACAAATGTCTGGAAAAAAAATTATATTTTTGGTTCTGTTAGCTTTTATTCCCGTTTCTCTGGGAGCAGAGTTTCTCGAATGGGGAGACTTAACAATATTTATTGCGTCTGGATTAGCAATAATCCCGTTAGCAGCTTGGATGGGTACAGCCACAGAAGAAATTGCTGTAGTTGTAGGACCTTCCTTTGGAGGGTTGTTAAATGCTACTTTTGGTAATGCAACAGAATTGATTATTGCCATAATCGCACTCAGGGCTGGTTATGTAAACGTAGTAAAAGCCAGTATCACTGGTTCGATTATTGGTAACTTGCTGCTAGTGATGGGACTTTCCATGTTATTGGGCGGAATCCGCTACAAAGAACAAACATTCCAATCATTAATAGCGCGAATGAATGCTGCAGCCATGAACTTGGCAGTGATTGCAATGTTGGTACCAACAGCTGTTAACTATACTTCCGAAGGAATTAGCCAGATAACTTTACAAAACCTTTCCCTTGCTGTAGCTGTAGTGTTAATAATCGTTTACCTATTGACTTTACTGTTTTCGATGAAAACCCACTCCTACTTGCACGATATAGGTGTGGCAGAAACAGAACCGAGTATGCACCCAGAAAGTAAACCAAATCTTCCACTTTGGATTGGGGTATTACTTGTATGTACCCTTTGTGTAGCCTTTGAGTCTGAACTATTAGTTGATTCTTTAGAAACAGCTACATCCCAACTAGGTTTAACAGCATTATTTACAGGTGTAATTATAGTACCCATCATTGGTAACGCCGCAGAACATGCTACAGCAGTAACTGTAGCAATGAAAAATAAAATGGATCTGTCGGTTTCCGTAGCGGTTGGCTCTACGATGCAAATAGCCCTATTTGTCGCTCCTCTTTTAGTGATAATCGGGAAAATATTAGGAAAACCAATGGATTTAGATTTCAATCCCTTTGAACTAGTAGCTGTTGGTGCATCAGTATTAATTGCAAACAGCATTAGTTCCGATGGAAAATCTAATTGGTTAGAAGGTACTTTACTCTTAGCAACCTATGCTGTGTTAGGATTCGCTTTCTTCTTCCATCCAGCAATTGAAGGGATTGGTTGATGTATCCGGGCAGGAAGATGGAGTTTGGAGTTTGGAGTTATAGAATTTTAGATTAAAAACCTTCGATCAAAAATTTAGCTTGCGTACTCAGAAATTTTTTTCACCCCTTCTCTCCCATCTCCCCCTCCAAATGTACCCCCAATGGGTACTGTAAAGCCACTGCCGTCTAGATTAAGCTGTAGAAATGAAATCGTAGTTCATGGAGGGTGAACTATAACCACAGATAAATTTTTTGTCTGTGGTTTTTCTAAAATAGGATAATATAAATTAATTTTAGAGTAAATTTAGATAACTATAGCGGTTATCGTCCTTAATATATTAAACTAAAAACCCCTTCTTCATTACCCCTTATTATTGGCTTAATTTAGTGGCTGCCTTAAAAACCGCGCATCCGGCAAGCGATAAATTAGAACTACCCAGTGTGGGAGAGGCTTTGAATGGAGGGAAAATTTTGAGTTGTGCTATCTCACTCAAATAAAATCCGCTATTATATTGGCTATTCGCGCACAGAGGTAATTGCTTGATTATTTCTTATGAAGGTGTAAGTAAGGATTTGTGATGGAAAAAAATATAAATCTAGCTATAACTACTAATGATATTGCAAGCAAATGCCGTGAATAATAGATTACCTACTTTACGTTTTGGCGACAGAGGTAGTGCTGTGAGAGTTTTGCAACGGCTTTTAGTTGCCAAGGGCTACCCGATTAGAATTGATGCTGATTTTGGTGTCTTAACTGAAACAGCAGTTAAAGCTTTTCAAAGTCGTCGAGGTTTAACTACAGATGGTATAGTTGGTTCTAGAACTTGGCGAGCTTTGTCAACTTGAAAACTAAGTAATGAGTCAGGAGTTAGGAGTTAGGAGTGATAAGTAATAACCGCCATGTTTGTGCGGAGTAGCTCTATAGTAAGTAATGAACCGGAGTTGATATTAGTACTTGGCCAACTGGAGCGAGCGTTTACCGATCGATAACTACAAATTTACCTTTACATTTGTTTTTCACCGATTGCGATTCAATTGATTCGAGAAGTGGTAATTTGACTGTAAACGTCGAGCCTTTGCCAACCCCAGGACTTTCTACACCAATACTACCACCGTGTAATTCCACTATATGGCGTACAATTGCTAATCCCAATCCTAATCCATTATGCGCTCTGGAATTGGAACTATCACCCTGACGAAAACGGTCAAAAACGTAAGGAAGAAACTCAGAATTTATACCTATTCCTGTATCGCTGACTTGAATTACGGCATATGATAATGAATTTTCGCTTCTCTTCTCTTCTGATAATCGTACTTCTATACAGCCGCCACAAGAAGTAAACTTAATTGCATTAGAAAGCAAATTCCAAATGACTTGCCTTAAACGCTGAATGTCACCAGCAACTAAGAAATTGGTATTTTTAACTATAGCCTCATGGGAAACAGGAATTGTATTTAGAGATCCAATATGATTCAACGGCTCTTCATAATCTGTAAATCCTGTATCCTCTATATTATCTGTCCCCAAACCTTTGTCAACTAATAATTTGATTTCTATTTTCTTAGCCAGACTTGCCGAACGAAAGTTTTTGATCCCTGCGAGAAGAATTGAAACTAAATTACAATCGCGGATATCAAGCTGCATTTTACCTTGAATTGTCCGCGACATATCTAGCAATTCTTCGATTACGTTGTGAAGTTCTCTACTATTACGCTCAATAGATTCTAAAGCCCGTGATGTGGTGTTTTCATCGAGCTTGCGAAGCCGTAAATATTGTGCCCATCCCAAGATACTATTCAATGGCGATCGCAATTCGTGAGATAAGATAGCCAGGAATTCATCTTTGCTCCGATTCGCTTGCTGTAGGGAATTCATTAAGTTAGCGCGTTGAATTGCGATCGCTAATTGGTTACAGACTGCCTGCATTATACCTATTTCCTTACTAGCAAAGTCCCAACGAGTCCGACTACCAAAGCTAATAATACCTAAAAGCTGTCCTTGGGCTATCAAAGGACAACTGTAGTAAGCTAAAATGCCTAAATCACGAATAGTTTCTGCACTTGGGTGATTAGATATAGGTACATTTTCTATCTTGATGTCCCTACGCTTCTGGGCTACAGTACCGCAAATTCCTTGACCAAATTTTTGCCATTCAAAATTTTTTGCTTGGGAACAAGAAATTCCACTATAGGAAGTTAACTTCATTCCTTGAGAATTTTGTTCTACTAAATAATATAAATAGCAATCTAAACCTATTTTTTCCGCAATCTCACTATATAAAACTTTGATTAATTCTTCTGGCTTTTCCGAAGATATTAAATCTTGAGTTGTCTCAAATAATAACTCAAGCCTTTCATTCCCCAAACTCAAAGATGTTTCTAACTGCCTGATTTTAGTAATATCCTCAAATAAAGCGACACAAGTCGCTCCATAACCGAACATTGGGGGTAAAGTATCTGCAAATAGCCGTATTGGACGGATATTTTCTCCTTCTAGCCAGTTAACCTCAATTCCTTCAAGCCTTTCACCGAGTGCAACTCGTATCAAGGGTGCAAGTTCCGAATCGATCGCTTTCCCCGATTCATGATTAAAATGATACAATTTGCGATGTTCTTCTTGAGATTGTGCCAAAGGAAATTTCCCACCGGCCATTTCGTCAGATGCTTTATTCGCAAAAGTTACTCTAGCTGTTCCCGGTTCAATTAACAACAGCGGTACTGGCATCATATCAAGCAGATGTTCTAGCCAATATTGCTGATAAATAGAATTTTGTTCTATTTGATTGCCTTCTCTGACATTAATAATATATGTATTGGGTTTAGCTTTCTCACAGATGGAGGTTAAGTTGACCTTAACTCTAAGAAGCCTACCATCAGCACAAATTAATTCTTTCTCGTAGGGCGTACAACTTCCAAGTGCCTTAGCTTGAGAAAACTTTTGTTTATCTATATCTTTATATTCTGATGGCGTAATATCAAACCAATTTAATTTACCAGCTTGCAAACAATAATGCGTATAGCCTGTTATCCGTAGAAATTGATCGTTGACCGATCTAATATTACCATCGGCATTCGCTTCTATAATACCGATAAGGCTTGTATCTACAACATTCCTGAACTTTGCTTCATTCTCCTTGAGTGCATTTATTGCCTTATCGCGCTGACTGCAAGCACCTTCAATTATCCTCGTACCTTTGCAAATCAATATTGAAAGGATTGTAGTTGTCACTACAGCTTCACAAGCAATTATAAAAGCCGAATCAGATAGTAGGAATTTTTCATCCCGAGTAACTAACCACCCTGTTACTATGAAAATTGCAATAACGATAAACGATACTAATGCATGTGCAACTTTTATAAATTTTGAATGCACTATATCTCGATCCGAATTGTTTTGGTGTAAGTGGTTAATGTAAGACATCGATTATTTCATCACCGCATCTACCCTGCGGCGGTAAATTTTTGTAGTTCTGACGAATGGTATATATATTTTCAATAGTATGATATGTTACCCCTGGGTAGGGATTGCATCTACCTTTGTACATATTTTATTTTTTTTAGTAAAAAGTAAGAAATTTATATAAATTTGAATCAGAGTTTCCTGTATTATTTGCTATATTTTTAACTGTAAAATGGCTTTTTTTATGCTTAACCTGTATATAATCCAGTATTTTACTTTTAATTGACTTTTTCGCTACCATTGCCAAAAATGGGATTACGAAGATAGACGTTCGCGGTCCATTTAATACTATAAGCAGTAATTTAACTTATTTATTACTAAAATTAATACTTAAATATATAAAGTATCAAAAAAAGTAAAATTATAAGTATTTACCGATAAAAGATAAATAAAAAGTAATTAATAGCTCTTGACATTTAAGGTGATAATATAGCAAATAATACAGGAAACTCTGATTCAA
>JBCBQE010000015.1:0-22498 GCA_039820385.1 Cyanobacteria bacterium J06635_10 | reverse complement strand
AACTATGCCAAAAGGCACAGCTACAATAACATGTAAAATAAAAGTGTAAGGAAAAAATAAAATATATGGAAGATAATAATCTCTAAAATTTTGATGATTATTTCCATATTCAGCTTGAAGTTGTTGAGGTGCTACAATGAAAAGCTGATTTATTAATATTAAAAATACAAGTATAGAGGCAAATATTCCGACATAACGGCTTATTTTTGCCGATTTGGAATGACTTTGTAAAATCTCTAAAGTTTCTTTTCTCCATACAATACCAACTATATAAAAGTAGGTTATTAGTAGAAAAAAACTACGAATAAATTTAATCAGACTTCCATGCTCTCCAAACTTTTGTATCCAAACTTCGCTACCAGAGTAATAATAAGCTGATAGAAGAGAAATACCGCAAATAAGCAATAAAATCGCACAACAACCTAAAAGTTTAGCTAAATAGGCAGTGGAGACTGCTAATTTTGGTTCTGTATCTAACTCTTTCCATTCCTGCTGAAAAAACCAAAATGAAGTTAACTGCTTATCTATCCAATTTTGATTAAAAATTTCTTTGTAAATAGGATTAGCTGCTCTCAGTTTTGCTTGCTGTTTTACTATTAATCCAGAGAGTTGTAATTCTACTTCTTCATAACTATTGGTAGTTTCGATTTCGCCTTGGTAGTAAATTCTTTGATAAAGTTCTAATAAAATTACTGAACGCTGTTTATCGTACAACAGTCTATCGCGTATTGTTCTTAAATGTTCTGGTTCATCTTGTGCTTCCCAATTATCAATAATCTGCTTTTTTACTAACTGGGTAATACAGGGGTTTTTGGTTTCTGTGTCAACTACTAATTGGCATAACTTCTGAGTAAGAAATGGTTGTCCTCCCGTCCATAAAAGCACTTCTGCTAAAGTTTTTTCGGGATTATCTACTTTGTTTGCGAATCCTTTAACTAAGGATAATTTAGCTTCTTCTAGTTTAAAGCCTTTCAACTCAATTGCTTTACCAATATTAAAAGGAGTGCGTCTTTTGTCTTCAATTAAAGTTGATGGTGTTGCTACTCCTAGCAAACAAAAAGTAAGTCGATTGTATTTGGGATTATCCGCACGTTGATTGTAACAACTGCGAATAAACGCGAAAAAATCATCCGTGGGGAAATCTAAACCAATAACACTATCGATTTCATCAATAAAAACGACAATATTTTCAGAAATTGACTCTAACAATACTTCGTCGATTATCTCACTCAGTCGCTGCACTCCAGAGAGAAAATCACGCTCGCGCCACCATTGCTTCCAGTCAATTTGAATTGAAGCTCCAAAACTTCTAAATAAACGATAGGCAATACCTTTATACCATTGTTCTGAAGTAACTTGGCTACCAGTGGCTGTTAAATCGATCGCAGCACAAGCAATACCATTAGCTTGCAATCTTTTCATTGTACGTACTCGCAAGCTAGATTTACCCATTTGGCGAGAGTTGAGTACGTAGCAAAATTTTCCAGCTAATAAACTGTGATAAAGCTCATCATCTGCCTCTCGCTTAACATAAGTAGGATCCTTAGGTGATAAACTTCCCCCTTGATATTTATAAGCGTAGTTTGATTCTTCTTTCATTAGGTAATATTGGGGATTTCATTTGAGTAAACTACAAAAATAAGAATTTAACTTTAGAAGTTGTTTAAAAAGTATAGTTTTCGTGCCTCATTATCCCCCCTTCCCCCCTTATAAAGGGTAAAATACTTAACTACCAAAAAGAGAGAGATTAAACCGTAATATCTAATACTGTGCCAAGTGAAATATGCTGGGTTAGTAATGAGAGAAAAACTTTCTCCCCCCTCTCCCCCCTCCCTACCTTCACCCAGCAATCGAATGGTTGATAAAGTACTACGCTGTTGCTAAGCAATTTTTGAAATACAAGCGATACAAATTACATCTAGGTTCAACTTCATTACCGCACCAACGCACCAATCCCATACTGTGGAGTTTAAAGGCTTCCTCTGAATTAATTCGCACTGGTTGGTTTTTATCAACTACATTTTTCATCGCTGCTGCGAGTTTTGCATCTTGCTGTAAATCAGTGGAAAGTTTCCGCAGGTGATTTCTATAAATCCCGGCTTCTGTAGCTGCTGTTTGCAAAAATTCATCTAGCTTGTTTGGCCGATCTTTAATATTAGCAAATGCTTTATGCAACAGATAGGGATGACCACCTACTATTGCCATAATTTTCTCAATCAGAATATAATCTTTATCGAGTCCGTGATGTATTGCTAAATCTTTAACCTGCTCAATATTAAACTCGGGTAAATCAATCGGTAATCCAACATTAAAAGGCGATTGATTGATATGTAAGGGAATATAAACTTCCGTGGAATGCGCTACTATTAAACGCAGCTTTTTCCAGTCATCAATCAATTTAGCATCTTCATACCAAGAACGTAATAATCCAAAAAAATCTGCTGCAACTTCCTGATACTTAAAAACTCTATCTACGTTATCTAAACCTAAAACTAGCGGAGTATCTATATTGGCTAAAATATAATCTTCAAAATAAGCGGTGCAGTTATCATTACTGCTAGAATCCTTATCCCAAAAATCAGCGACATGATTTTCCAGTTTTAACCGTCTACTGATGCTGCAACACAACCAACGCAAGAATTTATCCAAACTTTTGATAGTACAATCATCCGCTTGCAACAGATTCACAGGCACTGTTTTAAAATTCTGCTGCTTCCCGCAGTCAAAAATCTTGTTTATCAAAGAAGTTTTGCCCATTTTCCAAGGCGCTTTGATGCATATAAGCGCTCCTGGCTGCAAAATTTCTTCATAGCACAGAGATTCCACGGGATGGCGATTGATGTAAGCATCGTCAATAATTAGCGATTCTTGCTTCACATAATTATCTTGAAGATTATTCTCCTCACAAGTAGATGATGAAATTGAGTGTCGTTTTAGTGCTTCCTTGAAGTTATTTTTTTTAACTTTTTCTCCCACAACTTCTGAAAGTAGTTTCCATAATTTGGGAGCCACATCTTGACTTATATAACTTAAAGTATAATTATTCTCTTCGGCAATTGTTCCATAGTCTTGTTTGTGCCAAGCACCTCGAATTATTACCGTTTCGATATCCGTCAAATTTCTTTGTACTTGAGCGTAGATCAGATTATTCGCAATTTTCAGAGCCTCATTCAAGTCGAAATTCATTATTAGTAAATATTCTTATGAATAGAAAATAAATAGTTATAAAAAATGCGAGTTTTTTTTATAACTCATAATTAATATACATCTACTAACCTGATGATTTCGGATACCTATACCTCAATTTACCTAAAAATTTCTGAAATTTATACCTCAATTTACCTGAATTTTTCTGAAAAATAAGTCTATTAACATACACTATGAATTGTTCAAGTTCAATAGAATACTTTTAAATTCTGAATTTAGCTGAGGCTTAAAAAAAAATAGTCTAATTAATCACATTTAACTAGTCCAGAATTTAACTCAAGTCGCGAGCTTTTCTGAGATGCATACTTAGAGATGTAAGTTAAAAATTACTCAGCTTAAGGTAAAACAATGAAACGATTGATAGGTATTACTAGTGCGATCGCGAAGTGCATGCCCTTGGGGCTTATTGCGATTTCGACATTGAATTTAGCTGTTACTCTACCAGTTTTTGCAAGTAATTCAGAATTTGAACGTCCCAATCCTAGAAATGTCAGAATCAATAAAAAGCCTATAAAGAACGAAGTTCCAACTACTAAAATCGATCGAAGTCAAATTGAAGTTCTCAAGAAAGAACCGATTAAATTCCGAGCTTTCGAGATGAAGGATCCAAAAACAGGTAAGGCAATATCTCCGGATAAGATACTGGAATTACCTAATGGAAAAAAGGTTACAGCCAAAGAATATTATGCTGAGCTTAACCAACTAGAAAGAGAATTTAACCAAATTGGTTATTCTTTGCGTGAACCCGGTGAAAAAACTACTATACAAAGGTCTAAAATTGACAAAGAACAGTTGCAAGAGCAACAAGAATCTCTCAAAGCAACTCCAAAAGAAATTGATCCTGAAATTCAAAAAAAATTAGAACCGAGTGAGGTTCTAAAAACTATTAAAGAAAATCCTCGGGAAATAAAACAAATAGATTCCGAGAAGACTATTTCAGATGGCCCAGACGAGATACAACGAAGGCTCAAAAGTGCCAAAATTAACTCCAAATTAATTCCTAACTTAGGTCAGACAAAACTTGCTCAAGTATCCTCAAATACTGGTACATATACTAGAAATTGGAATAAGGAAGTTGGTAATAGGAATACTTTCGCTGCTTATCTCAGAGGAGAACTAAAGTTAGAAGGTACCAATACTTATACTCGGGCTTCTGCTGAAGGTAAAGCAGGTAGTTATGTATTTAACAATAATGTAGAACTAGCACGTGCCACAGCAAATTTATATGCGCCTGTATCTGGTAATGGGAATGTCAACGCAAATTTATATCTTGTTGGACAAAACGTTTACAACTTTCAGAGACAATTCTCTACTAATTTTTACAGAGGAGATTCCTTCTCTCGCTCTTTAGATATTGAAGCTGCCAATGTCCAGTTTTGGGTTGGCCCAATTCGGATGAGTGCTAAGTTGGGGGTTGAAGGAAAGGCTAGCTTCAGATACACACTAGCTGCTTCTGGTGGCAGTAGGTATGCTTATGCACAACTAAATCCCTTTGTCTATACTAGGGCTTATGGACAGGCTGATGTTGACATTATAGTTGGTGGTGGTGGTTTGGGTGTTAGATTGTTGTTGCTCAAGGACAATCTTGATGCTCGTGCTTTTGCCAGAGTAGGCTTTGCTTCTGGAAATCGGGCATATCTCCAAACCTATTATTCTATTTACAACGATATGGAAGCTCTGAGGGGTAACGTTTATGCTTATGCCTATACTTACGTTCCTCGATTCGGTATTCCACCTTGGCGCAGAAGGGATTGGAATTGGAACATTTTTAACTGGAAAGGTTTTAGACAAAGAGGTTACTTACTCCGAGGTAATAACAGAATTTACTTCTAAATACAGCAGATTTCAGCAACGCGCAGGTACAAAAATACCCCACCCGCGCTGTCACGCACCCTCCCCGCCAGCGGGGAGGGTTGGGGAGGGGTGTACTTCATTTACTTGCAAACTGCTGTATAAGTCATTTCTGAGAATTTAATTTAATTCGGAATTCAACCCCTTCTAAATCCTAAATATTTTTAATTAATAGGAGGGGTTTTTTCTTGCGAATAGCGACGTACAAAGAAACGATAATCAAAAAAATTAACTCAGGATTTTATAGTTATGTCTTTCAACTCTCATCAACAAATAAAAAGATTATCTCTACCTAAAAAATCTATCTTAGTTCTTTCTAGTTTACTGATTTTAACAATTCCGGGAGCAGTTATTTACGGTAAGCAAATAAGCCAATTTGGTAATGCTTTAACTTCTACTGTTTTAAATCAACAAACACTACCAGCTTACCGATTTACTCCCGGTCAACGCTTCACTTATAATATTGATTATAAAAACTCTTCTCAATCCGATCTGAGAGTTTTATTTGAGAATATAAAAACATCTAAAAATTCTCCTCCACCAACAGGAGCTAATGCTTTTGTCAACGACTTTAAAGTTAGTCTTCAAGGCAAGTTAATTATGACTGTTTTGGAACAAAAAGATGATAAAACTTTTGTTTCCTATAGTTTACCCAACCCCGCAGTAAAAATTATTTCTAGCGGACAAGAAGCTGTAGAACAAGCACAACTTATCCAAGAAGATTTAAAACAAGAGATTTTCGCCACACTTAACTCTCAAGGTAAAGTGATTTCTGTTAGCTTTGATAAAAATACTAGCGATATTGCTCAAAATTTTGCTCGTACTCTTTTAGGTATTAGTCAGTTTGTTACCCCTAGCGGCGATGGTACCGCTAGCAACTGGGAAATTCAAGAAGACGATCCCAATGGTAAGTATATTGCTCGTTATGAAAGTAGTTGGGGAAAATTTGATAAAACCAAGCTGCGATATCTAGAAAAAGCTCGCAGTAAAAAAGCAAATAAATCTCAAGTTACCACTACAATTAAACCTGGAGGTAAATTAACTGCTAATTTTAATCTTAAAGACGGATACTTAGTTTCTCTTAAAGGTACAGAATCGCAAAAAATCATTATTTCCAATAAGGATGTTGGACAGGTAAAAACTGATTTTGATATGACTTATATCAGCCAAACAAGTTTAAATTCTCAGCAATTAGCGAGAATCAAAACTGCTAAAACAGAACGCGATCAACTAAATCCATCAATAGCACTTTCAGCAACTCCCTCCGAAGCAGAAATAGAAGCCAAAATTCAGCGTCAAGAATTAGGTGATGCTACCTTAGAAAGTCTACTCGCTGACTTAAAAAAAGCTGAAGCTTCATCAGATACTAATCAAAATCATACCTCTTTATATCTTAAATTCAAAGCTTTAGTATATCTACAACCAGATTCAAGTAAAACTTTAGGTAAACTATTAGCTACCGCGAAAGCTCAAAGTTTAACCATGCAAATTCTCTCAGGAGCATTAAGTGCTGTAGGTAATCCTCAAGCACAAACTGCACTTGCTAATACAATTAAAGCTCACAGTAAAAATTGGGACGTACTGTATGGATTAATTCCTAGCTTAGGTTCCGTCAAAAATCCTACTCAACAAGCCGAAGATACCTTAACTAAATTAGCATTTAATTCTAACGATCGACGGATTAGTTCTACTGCTCAACTGGCTTTAGGAACAATGGCATACAACTTAAGTGAAACATCACCTAATAGAGCTAAGAAAATTGTAAAACAATTCGTACAAAAACTATCAAAAGAAAAATCTGAATCACAAATTAGACAATATTTACTAGTCTTAGGAAATACTGCTTCTGCAAATGCATTTGATACTATAGTTTCCTTTACAAAAGCTTCCAAACCACAAATTCGTGGAGCTGCAACATCAGCATTACGCTTAATTGATAACAATCAAGTTGACGGTATAATTACGAAAATATTAACTCAAGATGCAGACGATCGCGTTAGATTAGAAGCTGCAACTGCATTGGGATACCGAGAAATAAATCCAGCGACTTTCAAAACTCAAAAACAGGCATTTATCTCAGAAAAATCAGTCACAGTTCGTTTGACATTACTCAGAAATTTATGGCAAGCTCGCGAAAAGTTTCCTGAAATTCGTAAACTTGTCAAACAAACGGCTGAGAATGATGCTTCATCTGATATTCGAGAAGCAGCAGCAAGTATTCTCAAGACGGATTTATAGTCTGAAATTGCAATCAGCGCCGATTTCACTCTCGTTACGTACAAAAATCACTCCGTCGATGGGGAAATTCAAATGTAGAGACGCAGCCTTCGCAGCGTGCCCGCTAGGGCATTATATCGCGTCTCTACAAGCGTTTCGATGTTCTAATAAATTTGTTTCATAAATCGTTCGGAGCAACGCCAACATTACGATTTATTTTCCTCGGAACGATTTATTTTCACCCTTCCTGCTAACAAAGTAAATACAACAATCCCACAAAAATTGGCAGCTAAATCAACTAAATCAAAGTTACGATGAGGTGAAAACATTTGTAAGCATTCTTCAATAAAAACAAAAAAGCTAATTAAAATCGGCACTAAAGGAAGAGAAAAATTTAAAATACTTATCTGACGTTTATTAAATGCTAAATGTCCTAAGAAAGCCGAAAATCCCATCAACAGAAAATGTAAAATTGTGTCGTAATAAGGAAATTGCTTTATCTCATTAGGAATAATCTTTAAATAAGCTGATAAAGATATTGCCAAAATAAGTCCAATATAAAACCAAAATGCGATAACCCAAGGACGATTAGATTTCATTACTTATTATATTCATTCTTCGTTTGTTAATACCTCCAAGCATAACAAACGCAATTCCGTAAATACCGATAGTTAAAAGTAACTATATAGACTAATCAGCCCGTCAAGTTCCTTCAAATTTTGCTTTTGCGGCGCGTTGACGGGCACCCATAGGAATTTTTTTTCTTCTAAAAAAAATTCCTATGGGAACCCTTGACATTGTTGTACAGTTTGTTCCTCTATTTGCTACCGAGCTAAAAGCTCTTACTAGGGAAAATAGTCTACCAGTATATAACTCTTATCAAATCCAAAAAATCTATCAAAAAGTAATTTATTCTCAGTAAATAATAATACAATGTGTCCTATTTGACTTGTAACTAGCCTTGAAAGGGATGTAGGTTCTTGAATTAATAGCAAATTTCCCTAACTAGACTCAAAGGATATGAAAATTTTATACTTGATTTTGCCGCTATGGATTTTAGTAGCGCTACCTTCGTTTGTCCAAAGTTCTATACCTCAAGCTTTGAATCAATTTGATACTTATAAAAAAGCAGAAAAGAAGTCTCCAAAAGAACAAAAAGGCCATCGCGGTAGCGGTAGACGGTATATTAAGGTTGATAAATCCTAGTATTTCACCAAGCCAAAATTGACAGGAGAGGTTAAGGGGAGGGGGAAGAGGGGGGAAAGGCGGAAGATTCAGGACTTTTTCTTCTCATTAATAACCCCGCAAAGTTGACGCAGGTGGAGTACTAGAGAGAATAAAAAAAAGCCCCCCTTTTTCACGAAATTGGGGGGATATCGTCATTTTTATTCAGGATTATTGTTTATCTTTGGCAGCACAGGGGTTTTTATCTTTAGCAGCACAGGGGTTTTTATCTTTAGCAGCACAAGGATTAACTTCAGTAGTTCCCCCTTCAGGTGTTTTACCAGCGCAAGGATTAGCACAACCTACTACCACACCCAAGCTTAATACGGAAACAGTCGCTAACGTAGCTAAATATTTGACTCTCATGGGGTTCTTCCTCACCGGGTTATTAGGATTCAACAATTATACGAGGCTGAGGTGAAATTGGATTCGGAAAATTGGGAGATGGGGAAGAGAGGGGGAAGAGGGGCCAAGAAAAGCGGCACGGTTCCCGCAGTACGTAGCAAGTGGCGTGGGGAAGAAAAAAATTACTAGGTAAGCAATCTATATAAATGCCATATGTCCCAGATGTACCGCTGTAACATCTAGGACATATGGTTGTGACTAATCCAAGCTGATTTGAATCAATGTAATATTCGCTTTAATCCGATTACGCAAAAACAGTATCGATATTATCGATAAGTGTATTAGCTGAAGTAAAGCTGACAACTGCTAAAAGATCTCCGGATAAAGAAATTTCAGCACCATTCGCACCATCTACAATCGAAAGGTCATTGTTATCAGCAAAAACTCCGAAGGTAGTTTGACCTAACTGGAAGTTGTTAATAGTATCGATTCCCTTTCCTACTTCTAAGACAACGATATCCTCACCACCGCCAAGCCAGATGGTATCGTCGCCAAAGCCACCAACAATTTTATCGTTACCAGAACCACTATAAATGGTGTCGTCTCCTAATCCACCAAATACAATATTATCGCCTTCAGCAGCGAAAATAAGGTCATTTCCTTGGCCACCATACATGGAATCACCTTGGGAACCACCGTACATGGTATCATCTCCAGCACCACCATAAAGATGATTTACACCCTCGCTACCAAAGATTTGGTCGTTGCCTCCCTTGCCAAAGATACTATCATCACCAACTTCGCCAAACAGGGATTCGCTATTGTCTGTTCCTAAAATTGCTTTATCTGCTGAAACAACCTTTAAGTTATCTACTAGCAATCCTGAGTCAAAAGCAGTGTCTATCAAATCCACTACTCCAATACCTATTGTATAGGTGCCAGCTTCAGAGAATTCAAAGGTGAAGTTATCGTAGTCTGTTTCCTCATCGAATTCTGTGGGGGATGAGATTAAGAAAGTGCCGGTATCAGCTAATTCAGATAATGAATTGGGAGCTATCGAGACAAAGCCAAAATCATTAAATGTTTCTGGATCCGAATCGAAGGTAGTTTCATTTGTCAAAAAGTTAAAATCAAAGCTTAAAACATCCCCTGCTTCTACAGTAATCGTTTTCCGTAAGGCTGAACCTTCAGTGGCATTTCCGTTACCGATTCCGTCTATATCTCCAGAATTCAACCCTAAGAAGTTTTCTAGGGTGTCATCACTAACGGAACCAAAATCTGTGGTTAATAAAGCTTGGAAATCACCCTGAGTAGGAATAACACCAAATTCAGCTGTTTCGATACTGGTATCGCCGATGGTTTCCCAAGCGGTGAAATCTCCAGTCTCGAATCCACCATTTTCATCAGTTGGAGAACCTAACAATTGCTCAATTGCTGCATCTGCTTGAATTAAACCAAACCCAGTACCAAAATCAAAGCCTTGATCAAAACCAGGGGTAAATGGATCGTCCATATCCAAGGCTGTTTGTTCCAAAGTTTCATAGATAATATCAGGACTGGTACCGGGAGCAGCCTCTAGCATTAAAGCCGCAACCGCAGCCGCATGGGGAGCAGCAGCCGATGTACCGAAGAAGTTAGGGAAACCGTCTCCATCTACATCTTGTCCAGGAAAAGGAGGGAAGAAGGTAGTATTTGTACCATCGGGTGCAACAATTTCCGGCTTCTGACGGATTTCGGGTTCTGGTAGACGATTACCATCTGTATCAAACAAAATGGGAGTACCACCAGCAGAAGAGAAAGGTTCTAATAGAGGTGGATTTACGCCAAATTCTGGAGTTTGTTGGTAAAAAGCTGCACCAACAGCCTCAGCACCAGCAGCATTAGCATGTCCGTAAGTTGTGCTGCTATTAGTAGCAAACTCATTGATCGTGACATTACGATTAAATTGTACGTATTTGAGTAAATCTGGGTTAGGACCTTCAAAATTAGAGATTGCTAAGTTAAATTGATCTGTCCCAAATGAACCATCATTGACAAATCCAAAGACTTCCACAGGGTCATTGCCTATGTTACCAGCGAAACTACCATCTAATATATTAGTTCCAGATTCATCAAATAAGAAAATATCCAAATCATTGGGAGAACCAGCACCACCACTAACCGAGAAGAAAGGTGAATCCCATTGAAAAGAGACAAGAAATTGGGCACCAACTGGAATTGTGATACTTTGGAGAACATCTACTCCCACTCCTGGGTCAAAATCATGGAGTTCACCACCAAAAATAGGCTCAAACTGACCACTGGGATTAAAAGCACTTTCATAAGAATTACGAGCATTATTACCTGCAGAAGAAAAGTAGGCTGCACCATCAGCCACTACTTGGTCTACAGCTTGAGCAATAATCCCATCTTGGAACATTGGTTCGTCTAAGTAGATAATATCATCCACAATCGCATCAGATCCAGCTTCAGCCAGTTCAATGATGCCATTAGCGAAATCAGCCTGACCTAGAAAGGCTGTATGAAAAGCTAAATCAGCACCAGGAGCAACATCATGAACTAATTGCAACATTCCTCGACCTTCATCAATGCCGCCACCTGGTAATTCTTCCAACACAGTGATGGGTGTAGTATTCCCCAAGGGATTTCCAATACCAGGAAGGTCACCACTAGCAACATCATCAGCAGCACCACCAAGATTATCGAAGCTATCTGATAGCACACCTACAGTGACATCAGTACCGTCTACACCAAAAGTAGAACGAGCAACATCAGCACGCATAGCTTCATCAGCTTCGCTTGTCACCAACCCCACATTAGTCGTCGCAATTGACGCTCTGGCAGATTTTAGACTATCTAAAGCAGCAGCGGAAGCAATAGCTGCAATCGGCAAGATTCCGGAAACGTAACGACCATAGACCGAACCTTGTTTCAGTCCTAATTCTTCCAACTCAACTAACAAAGCATCTGCATCTTCTGCTGCGACAAAATCAACGACAACAGCATTATCAACTACTCGCATCATGGAATTGCGAGATGGAGAGTTTCCAGTTGTTGTAAATAAATTTGGAGATGTATATTCTTCGTAAAGTGAAGCTAGTTCATAACCTACTTTTGAAGCAATTGGGTCGTTTTTATCTATCGATAATCCATTAAAAATCATTGATTTTTCTCTTCTGTTCTAGATTTTTCTACACGGGAATGACCTGCTCAAGCACATTTCCCAAAAACGGGATATCTCAGAGTCAGAGATTAAAGCCTTTGGTTTTTGGTAATCATTCCAAATCGAGGCAATCTCAACCAATTTATTGACAAGTGAAAAATACAGACGGCGTTGCTGCCATTACTCTGCACAATAACTAGCGCCTGTAGTAATGACAGGGTACTCTGATAAATCAGATTCTAGCCAGACAGTATGGAATAACACTGATATTAACTGTATATTTTATACCTGTAAAAGTTTTAGTGTAGGTGAATGTTTATCTAAAATTTATGATGTTTGATATACGTTACGAGAATAAACACAAGTTTAATAAGGGAGCAGAAAGTCCCTCTGTTTCTTGTATTTACAGAAAATCTGTTTAGATGATTATTGAATATCACAATAACCATCCAAATTAAAGAGATTGTAAAGTTTAAATTTATACTTGACTGTCTATCGTCAGTTTCAGCGATTAGATAAAGCATCTTTTATCGCTTGGTTAAGTGATAATTATGTGTGCGGGTACGGGGTTATATCAAGTGGGAGCTAATTACTTACGGTGATAAAGGGTTTTATCTATTTCGTGTTGTAGTGTGGGCATCTTGTCTACTACAAAAGATATATTAGCTAAATTGCTTTGACCTTTAATCTTTGATTTTTATCGAATGACTATAAATCTTAAAAGAGAAATACTTGACATCATGATATAAATTTTTTGACTTCTTTTATCGCAAAATCATATGCGTGTTTTACTCTGCACAATTATTTTCTTGAGCATAACTTTTTACACTAATATCGCCAATGCCGGTTTTGTACAACCTTTACGTAGTAAAAAAGCAATGGTAGTTTCAGCCCATCCGTTGGCTAGCGATGCTGGGTTAGAAATGCTACGCAAGGGTGGCAATGCGATCGATGCAGCTGTAGCGACGACTTTTGCAATTTCTGTAGTGGAACCTTTTTCGGCAGGAATTGGTGGTGGCGGTTTTTTGTTAATGCACGACTCAAAAAACCGGACAATTCAGGCTTTAGATTTTCGCGAGCGTGCTCCCTTACAAGCGACAAAAAATATGTATTTGGATAGTAACGGTAAAGTACGCCGCAATGCAAGTATCAATGGCTATTTGGCTGTGGCAACGCCGGGAACTGTGGCGGGTATGTATGAAGTTCACCGCCGCTATGGTAAATTACCTTGGAGTACGGTTGTTGCTCCTTCTATTCGGCTGGCGAAGGATGGTTTTATTGTCAAAAATCTGTTTGTACAAGCTGTGCAAAGACGTAAGAAAATGATTGCTACTAACCAAGCAGCGCAGGCTATTTTTACTCGCAACGGTAATTTTTATAAAGCCGGAGAAAAGCTTGTACAGCGAGATTTAGGACAAACTTTACAACTTATTGCCGCAAATCCCCGCAGTTTCTATACGGGAAAAATAGCCCGTATCATTGCCTCGGATATGGAAAAAAATGGCGGTTTAATCACTCTGCAAGATTTAAAATCCTACAAACCGATTTGGCGCACTCCAGTATGCGGTAATTTTCGCCAAGCTAGAGTTTGTTCGATGCCGCCACCATCATCGGGAGGCATTCATTTATTGCAGATGTTAAATATTATTGGCGATACTGATTTAAAATCTTTAGGATGGCACCACCCCGACGCGATACACTTAATGGCGGAAGCGATGCGAATTGCTTATGCCGATCGTTCGGAACATTTAGGCGATCCTGATTTTGTTAAGGTTCCCTTACAATCACTGCTCTCGCCAGAGTATACAAAACTGCGCCGTCAGCAAATTGATATGCAGCGTGCAAAGCCTTCAACTGAGGTAAAGCCGATTGATAAAGAGACATTACAGAAATTTAGTCGAACTGTACCACCTCATTTTATATCTGCAACTCACAATCCAAAAATAAAAAATAACAAATATCATGAATCTACAGAAACCAGCCATCTTACAGTTATCGACTCTCAACGTAACGCTGTAAGTTTGACATTTACCATTAACTTGCGTTTTGGCGCTGGTATAGTCACGCCAGGAACAGGAATAGTTCTCAATAATGAAATGGATGATTTCGCAGCAGCACCAGAAGTACCCAATGCTTTCGGTTTGCTCGGTAACGAAGCTAATTCTATTGCACCCCGCAAAACTCCCCTATCAAGCATGACTCCTACAATTGTTACTGAAAATGGGCGCTTGCGGATGGCTGTAGGTACTCCCGGCGGTAGCACTATTATTACTCAAGTATTGCAAATTATTCTTAATGTTTTGGAATACGACATGGATGCAGCCGCAGCGGTTTCTGCATCCCGCGTACACCATCAATGGTTCCCCGATATGTTGCGCGTCGAACCTTGGGGGTTGGATGCCCTAACTCTACAAGAATTAAAGCGTCGGGGACACAAAATCAAGCAAAGCAACCCTTGGGGAAACTCTAACCTAATCATCGTCAAACCAGATGGTACTCTCGAAGGCGCTGCTGATTCTCGCGGTGAAGGAGAAGCTAGAGGGATTTAGGATAAGGAGAGGGGAAAAGGGGGAGGGAGAGAGGGAGGGAGAGGGGGAGAAAATAAATTATTTCTAACTACTCACTACTAACTCCTAACTCCGTGAGCTACCCATGTCCCATTCCCCATTATCTATTTACATTTCAAGTGAAGCGTCTGATGTGTCTGGTGTGGAAAATTCGTTAGCGCGGGCGCTTGATACTAATGTCCAACCTGCTTTTAATAACTTTTGAAAAGTTGCATATCCTTTGGAACCGCCCGGTATTCTATAATCTGGTACTGCGAATTGTGAAAAAGTGGTGTATGGTCGCCAAGGTTCGTTCGGTGCTGTCTGCAAGTGCAAAATTTTCTCTGTGTCTTCGCCAGACTTGGATAACCAGCACATTCTTTTCATACAAACTCCTTTGTATTTCGCTTTAATGCATAATTACAGATATTTGTCAAGTATTGCCTCACCCTTTAGGGTTATTTTTGAAGGATGAGTTATAAAATATAAATATTTAGTTTTCATCTTCATTTTTCAGGCAAGAGTAAACAGTGCTAAATAATCCTTTTATTCAGAGATCGCATTTAATGCTTCTTGTCTAAATAAAAACTAACCACAGACATGCGGAGTCCGTGGAATCAAAAATCAAACACCGATCGCAAATATCTGGTCTTGTCTCATTCTATCTGTACATTTACTAACTGTGTGTATCTTTCGATACGTTTTGATGGTCTAATTCTATATCGAAAAATACGTACAAAATTCTAATAGTGCATACAAGCATAAGTATCGCTCTCCTCATCTGGATTTATAAAAGGCAGAAAAAATAAGAAAACTTTTGGATAAATAGATCTGTATGATTCTTTAATCTAATTTGACTCTAAAACTCATAGAGGTAAAACTATTGATTGAAAACAACTTTGCCCAAAATTAAATCGGGGAAATCATGGAAAAATGAAACTTGGGAACATCGGATGTAATTTCCCATTCTCATGGGAACTTGGCAAACTGGAAAAAAATGTGGGTAGGAATCGAGGATAATGATTCTATTAAAGCTATAGGAGCAGCATTTGAAAAATCGCCTATTAGAGGCGTAGCGATGGCTTCGCGCATGCCCTTCGGGCTTATCGCCGGTGCTAGAAGTGCCGAACATGTTATTCATAACGGTAAATGAACTACCCCGCATCAAACCTAGTATGGGGTTTGCAATAACTCCATTCTCAATATATTGCGAAATTTGAAGAGTCGTAAATTTGAGTTAATAAGGGGTTTCATTTTTCATTCGGGGTGATAACTTAGTTAATAAGACACAAGCAAGGCATAAACAAACTCAGTCGGGTAAATGACAATGTGTCTCCGGTCAAAGCCCAAGTAAACTCCAGCATTAAAAGAGTGGCATCTACCAGATTAAGGTAAGCCAAGTTCCTAGATAGGAAAATTTATCAGTGCGTTGTTTGCTATGAGTTAGGTAAACTTTAGTATTTGAATTTCTCAATTCTCCAAATCATTGACCACGAATAAACATTTGACGTCGATAAATGTCAATTAGAAAGCCTGGTAACCCCTTTACCAGGCTTTAGTGTTTTTATTGTACCCAAGATGCGGTTAATATCATCCCCTTACCCGTTAGCCCTTACCCTTGCGTAATTGATATTAAAACTAGATAATATCTCTTCTTATCAGCTTTTAAAACGGCACATACAAAACACGCAAAAAAAATGTCAAGGGTTGAGCCCCCGACAAAATTACAACTAAGTTTTACAACACACAACCACACAAAACTAGTGAGGTCTATAACCATGTTAAATAAATTCCACAGTTTTGGTGTATCTGTGGCTGCTTTTATTTTATGAATGCTGGTTTCACTCAACCTTGTATTTGAGTATTTTTAGCAACAAAAGTCAGTTCAAGTCATTGCTATAGCTCACGATGCCGGGAATTGACTTGACTTCTAAAAAGATTAAGCGAAAAAAAATATGCGACTAGCATTATAAGTGAAATATTTATGAGAATTTTGATTCGAGCCATATAGCTAGATGAGGCTGCGCTAACATTCATTTCTTGATACAAAAATTAGATATTTACTCTGGGATTCAAGGCTTGCATTTGTCGATTCATTTACGTTTATTTAAAAAAACAAATATAAACAATTATTACATAGCAATACAAAATATTATCTATGTTGCTGTACTGAAACAGTAATCTAGCCAACATTCCATGAGTTTTATTGCCCTTTGGACATCGTTCGAGCGATCGCTTTCAATATAGAGTAACGGTAGAAGATAAAGATAAGCAGAATACGGTAACAGGCGATGAAAGTTCGATACCCGAAACTTTAAGAATTATAGTTGAGTGGATAAATTATAATGGATAATATCATGTCCGCTTGAACCTTGTGATTACCCGCCTAGCGCTATACACCAAACACTGAGCAAAGCTGCAACATTGCTGAGCTGCCGTGGAGATATAGCCAGACTCAGCTTCAGCCGAAAGCTACGTTATTTGGGTGATGACACCTACAAATGCTTTCGGCGTTTGTAGCCCTGTCGTCAATAGTTAAACAGGTGTATTTGGCTCGCCGCCAGTGCTATTGGCCTAAAAAGCCCTTTTAACTAAGTCAGCGGAAAACTTTACCCGTGAAAACGGAGGATGGAAGCGCTTATTTATTTAAGCGCTTTCGTCATTATCGACAGTAATGTTTCAGCAACAGTCAGCAATTTTCAGTTTTGTACAGGTAATCGCCTACTTTGAGGCGTAGCGATCGCGTTGGTTGGCGTAAGGGAATGTTTTTCAACAGAGAATGGCTGTACTACTCAGACCTAACCTTCTCCAGTGAGGCTCGGAAGGGACATCTCCCGGGGGCTGCGTGGCGTGCGGTGCGGCTGGGTTGGCGAGGGTGGGTTTCGGTTATATCTCTTCTCTCGTGTCCAGACTTGTAAAATGTAACATATAACGCTTACAGAGTTTTATTAAAATTTGTAAACAAGTCACTTTCCACGAAGTATTGCGGGTTCTGGGTTTCCGATACCTGGCACTGCGGATTTTGGGAGTTTTGTGTTTTTTTGGTGTTACGTTGTAGTATCTCTCCCGCAACTTTTTGGTTATAGCAATTCGCGAGAATGAACTTTGCTGCAACTTCTTCAATCTCTTCATTTTTGGCTTCCCAGTCAACGATACGGTAAGCGCATCTGTCCAGGTGAAGATTTTTTCTTTTTTCCCTTTGTTTTTAATCCTTTGAGTAACTTACTTCCCCAGGAGTTACGATTTTCTGGTTTGGGTTTGGGGTTTTTATTTAGGAGTAATTAATATAAAATCTGTTGTTATCGGAGTTGTATATTTTAAAACGCAGAGGAGTGCAAAGAGAAGCGCAGAGGAACGCAGAGTTTTTTGAATGATATGATGTCCGTTGAAATAAGTGTGATTGCGAGTGAAGCGTTAGCATAGCGTCTTTGGCAGGGAGATAGCAATCCCAATCACTGCGATTGCTACCTTTCGGCAACAATGACGGTTAAAATAAGTATGAATAGCAAGTAATCAGCACTAATGCAACGAGATATGGAGCTAGATGGTAATAGTCGCGAGCAGTTCCACGATGCACTTTTGAGTGCGTTTCCAAATAAAGGAACACTCAAACAGATGGTAAGCTTCAAATTAAACATAAATTTGGATAATTACACTGATGGCAATCTCTCTAAAGTTGTAAGAGAACTAATTGAATTGGCTGAAGCTAATGGAAATGTGAAAGAGCTTCTTACCGCTGCACGAAAGGCTAATCCTGGAAACCCAAAATTGCGAAGCTTTGATGAACTGATGCGGAGTAGATGGAATCCTACACCCGTAACTGTAAATTCCGATTCGGATTTTGAATATGATATTGCTTTGTCTTTTGCTGGGGAAGAACGCTACATGGCTGAACGCTTATTTCATGCCCTTCAACAAGAAGATATAAAAGTATTTTACGATCAAAATGAAGAAAGTGAACTTTGGGGTGAAGACCTATCACTCACCTTACCAGACATATACGAGAATAAAGCGCGCTTCTGTATTATGTTATTTTCACAACACTATGTAAATAAAGAATGGACCAAACTTGAACTCAATTCGGCTCTAAAGCGTAAATGGAGTAAGAATGTAAATAATATTTTGCCACTTAATGTGGATAATACCCCTGCTCCCCCGGAATTCCCAGACACAATTTTGTTTTTGCCGTTTCCTAATATAAATGGGATAAATGTAAAAAGGGTTGTCGATAATGTAAAGAAGAAATTGGGGAAAAATAAGTAAACAAGCAATCTGGAAGTGGATTTGCTTTAACGGTGTGAGAAACTTTGTTGTACGGCTAATCGGGCACACCTTGGCAAATAATCCCCTCCTCCCCTTGCTTGATTCGGGTTATAATTTTCGGGAAGTTATAATTTAAAGATAAGGATAAGATATTGTACAAATTCCTTACACTTGATTTTTTTTATGTGAAAATGAACTGTAATACCTGCGTAGCATTAAGAATCAAGTTGCAATAATTGCGCCTGGAGACAACGATGGCAATCCAAAAACCAGATTTTTCACATCTCGGCTATCAAGTAAATAAAGAACTAGGAAGAAACCGCTTCGGGGGACGCATTACGCACCTCGCGGAAGTGGAAAACTCTAAAATCAAAGTCGTAATCAAAGAGTTTCGCTTTGCAGATATAGGTACAGATTGGTCGGGTTTTAAAGCTTATGAACGTGAGATAGAAGTTCTCAAACAGTTAGATCATTCCCGCATTCCGAGTTATTTAACTTCTTTTGAAACACCTCACGGTTTTGGTTTAGTACAGGAATATAAAGGCGCACCATCGTTGGCTGCTGAAAATAAATTTACCCCCCAACAAATTAAGCAAATTGCCATATCAATTTTAGAAATTTTGGTTTATTTGCAGCAGCGCACCCCCCAAATTTTTCACCGGGATATTAAACCTGAAAATATTTTAGTTGATAAAAATCTCAACGCTTATTTAGTTGATTTTGGGTTTGCAAGAGTTCACAATCATGAAATTGCACTTAGCAGTGTCGCTTCTGGAACTCCCGGTTTTATTCCTCCAGAAGAATATTTTGGTCGCGAATTAACCGAAGCATCGGATTTATACAGTTTAGGCGTGACGTTAATTTGTTTGCTCAGCGGTACCCGCTCAGTTAATGTTAGTAAATTAATTGATGATGAATATCGTTTTGATTTTAAGTCATTGCCATCAGATTTAAATCCCCAATTTGTCCGGTGGTTGCGCAAGATGGTTGAGCCGAATATCAAAAATCGGTTTGCAAATGCAGCAGCAGCTTTAGAAGCATTGAAACCAATACCCGTTACCTTGAGATCGGCCAAAACTCAAAATTCTAATAATAACCTGACATTTGCCCAATGTTGTACAGTTCTTGTATGTCTTTGGCTGGGTAGTGCAGGAGTTCAAATGTTTAAAGAATTATCCATTTCTCAACAACAACGTCAAAGATTAAATCAATATCAACAAGAACAACTTGAAGAACAACAAACACAGATTTCTCATCTTCTCCAAGAAAAACAACGATTGGAAAGTCGAATAAATCAACTTGATAGTCTCCAGAAACAGCAAGGTAGAACTATAACAAGACTCCAGCAACAGGATCGAAGAGGAAGGGAACAATTAAGAGAACGTTTGCGAAATCTTAATTTGAGTAGATTGCGGAGAACCAAAGAATGTAACAATTGTAGTTTCCAAAAAGCAAACTTAAGCAACACTAAGCTAGTAGATGTTAGTCTCAAAAATGCAAATTTGAAGTATAGTAAATTGCGAAATTCCAATTTAGAACGAAGCAATTTGAGCAATGCAAACCTTCAATACGCTAGTTTAGATAATGGTAAATTTCAAAATACAAACTTCCAGAATGCCAACCTCCGAGGAGTAAAACTCAAAGGTGCTTCATTGAAGAATGCAAATTTATCTAATGCCAACTTAATGTACGCCAAGTTAAATAATGCGGATTTACGCGGCGCTGATTTACGGGGTGCACAACTCCGCTACGCTAACCTTGATGGTGCCGATTTAAGGGGTGCAAATTTGCAATATACTAGCATCGATACTATTAAAAACCTCAGTAATGTCAAATTAACTGGCGCAATTATGCCAGATGGTAGTAAACACCCATAATATCAGAGGTAATAAATAAATTTTATAAAATTGAGGCTAATAACTCCCGTCTTTTAAGCGGGAGATCTAGAGCAAGATAGGACATTTATGCCCCAGTATTATGGTATGGTTATTCTTGTCAGTACAAGACGTTAAAACCGTGAGCGTGGGACTCTTGGGAAGTATACGCCCAAATCTCGAATTGGCGAGTTGCAAGGAAATATCATTCCGCCCGAAGGGAACCCATAAGAATTTTTTTCTTCTAAAAAAATTCTTATGGGAACCCGAGTTGGCAAACGGAGGTATCCGGGTTACCCGGCAGCTATAAGAGGATATTTCAAGCTATGCTGTCTATGCTTGAGAGAATCTCTCATATTCCAGATGGGAGAGTGTCAATATTAATGATATGCCGGTTTTCGGTTAGGAGAATGTCAATTTTGTCAAAAGCCCGCAGGCTGTAAGCCTGGGGCTACAATTGCAAAGCTCACCTGCGTGGGCTAGGAGAATTCTTAGCCCAAGCAGGTGAGCTTTGTTTGTATAAAATATTTATCAATCAAAACGGAATTAACACCTGAATACAAGTACCCTTAGTTTCCCTACTTTTAATTATCATCTCCCCCGCCAAAACATCCACCCGCTCTTGCATTCCTTTTAAACCAAAACCGCCATGAGGAGAATCGGGATTAAAACCGATACCGTTATCGATAATTTCCAACATTATATTATTAAATCTCGTTTCTCCCCGTACAGTAACTTGAGAAGCCGCAGCGTGTTTTTGAATGTTGGTTAATCCCTCTTTGGTAATACAATATAGCTGATGGGCTGTTTGTAAAGGTAGATTCGGCAATTTCATTTCCATGGAAATTTGTAAACTGTAATTTTGCCGTACTTGTTCAATTAAAGTTTGTAAAGCTTGATTTAAATCAAAAGTAGATTTTCGCATAGTTTGTACTGCACGTCTTACTTCTACAAGACATTGAGAAGAAAGTTCTTTGCAAATACCAAGAGCTTTTAAAGCATTTTCCGGTTGACGTTTTGCTAATGTATTGGCTAATTCTAACTGTATGTCAAGAGTGGTAAGAGTATGTCCCAAAGAATCATGAATATCGCGAGCTATACGGTTTCTTTCTAACTTTGCTGCTAAAGCTTCAACTTCTTGAGCTAATTTTTCCGCTTTTTTACGGCTTTTGTGCTCTGCACGAGCAATGTAACAAAACACGATCGTAAAAATTGATGTTACCAAATAGCCACCAATACCAACAATTAAGTTCTGCGGAATCATATACTCAAGAACATATACATCATCAAGATTAGTTATTAAATACTCTTTGACTTCATCAAATTGATAAATAAAGTGAGCAACACATAAACTATTCCAAACAATACAACTACTAATAACTGTCAAGAATACATCTTTACGACCTAGTAAAAAGCAACTTTTGGCAATATAAAAATATAATAGTAAATCAAGTTTCCAGCCCATCATTATGGTTGGAAGAATTAATAACATTTCTAATAATATATAAACTCGTCTCTGCCATAAAGGACGCTCAATAGGAAATATAAAACTTAATAATGTACAGCCAGCTAACGAAACAAATACCATGAAAAATGGGATAAATGATTCGGGATACTCTGGAAAATCAAAGTATTTTACTAGTGCCATTAAAAATAACACAAGTGAGAAAATAACAATTAAAATAGTCCATTCTACATACCGAACTGCTTTGGGTATAGAAATTGCTAGATTATTCATGTTTCTTAAGTGCAATCAAAGCTTGCCCATCTACTCACGATATATACTAAGGCATTGGTTTGGGAAGAGA
>JBCBQE010000014.1:15825-22771 GCA_039820385.1 Cyanobacteria bacterium J06635_10 | reverse complement strand
TGCTTTTATTGGTGATATATAAGCTATATTACTTAAAACAGTTGTGACTAAAGCAGCAATGAATTGTATTTTTTGCCAATGGTTTTTCATAATGTGATTTGTAAATGGTGAGTGGTGAGTAAGGAGTTGTAGAGACGTAGCACTGCTACGTCTCTACAGGAGTTATGAGTAATAGGTAATAAAGAATTACGATCGCTCTGGGTTATATAGTAAGTAATTAGCCGGACTTGATATGAATATTTATTAGCGCTCAAAAGATGCGAGAAAACCCTCCTACAACTTAAACAACACATTTTTATTGTTACCTCTTACCTACGGATTTTTTTCTTGAATGCGGAGCTTAAAAATACTACTACAGACAACCGTAGTACCTGCCAAAGCAAGGGTAGCAGGAACTAGGGGAACCCAATAGCCGTGGGAACTTAATAAGACGAGGCTGCTACAGTACAAAATAATGAATCCTACACCAACTGCCAAGAACAAAAAACGAGGTCGTCTTATATACCAAGCAAGTAAACCACCACTTACAGAGCAACTCCAAATCCAAATCGTTTCACCCCATATTGAAAAATGACTGAGCAAGACACGCCCATCCAAGGCTGCGCTCAAAAGTTGACTAACCATTTGCGCTTGGAGAACCACTCCTGGTATGATTTGCGATCTTCTACCGACTGTATAAGGAGTCGAGGAATAATCCCGAAAACTTTCGGCTGTGGTACCAATCAGAACTATCTTACCTTTCACATCTGCGGGGTTTAGTTTACCTGCTAGCACCTCTGTTAAAGTAATTTTTGGGGCAATTTCTGCTGGAGATGGAGTTCCTCGGTAGTTGAGTAAAATTTGGTGTCCGAATGCATCAATTCCTTGGTAGCCGCCAGAGTGTGCTTCTAGAGGTTTAATTTTTAATTTGCCTAGTTGCCATGCACCTTGTTGAGTAAATTGTAATTTTATTCCCTTTGAGTAGAGATAACGTAAGGCTAGTTGTACGCTCAAAGCGTAGGAGGCATCGCAAGCAGAAGAAGGGGGAGGAGTTAAAGCTAAATAATGACGACGCACGACGTTATCATCATCGAGAAGAATATCGCTAAAACCCAAATTGTCTATAGCAACTTCTGGGGGTGGAGCAATGCCTGAAATACCCTTTCGAGGATCGCTGACTTTACAGACTGCCACAAAGCGGCTCGTTTGCATCAGTTTTGCTAATTCAGGATAATCCTTGTCTGCGGGATAATCCCGGTATATATCCAAACCAATGGCGGCTGGTTGATATGGCTGTAATTTTTCTAAGAGTTGAGCTAGGAATTTATCAGATAAAGAACCTCGTCGTTTTTCTGATTGTTGTGCCTTTACATCTTCTTCTGTTACAGTTACCAGCAGTAGACGCGAATCCGGTTTTTCAGGGGGACGCATCTGCATTAATCCATCGAAGGCTTTCAGTTCGAGAGGTTGTAAAAATCCTAGATATCGTACTCCCATCAACAATGCGGTAATTGCGATGCTAATCGGCAGTATTGATAAAAAACCAAGCCGATTGGGAATTCGTTTTTTTTGCGTAGTTTCAGGTAACGATGTCGAAGATGGTGGTGTATTTATACATGGTTTATGCCAACAGAAGGGTACCTCAGCAGGGTTTTGACAAATGACGGGTAGCCAAGTAGCGCAGGGGTATTGATTTTCTAATCCCTGTAATCTTTCTCTTGCTTCACGTACAGATAAATATAAAGAGTCTCCCCCGGAGAAGGCTTGTAAGAAATATTTCAAAAATTCCTGTGCGATTTTGTCGGGTACTGGCTCTCGCATGACAATGATTTCGGGAATATTTAAATCAGCAAACTCCTTTGCCAATCCCAAACCATCACAGGAGTTAAAAATGGCTAATTGCAATCCTCTTTCTACTGCTTTTTTTAAAGCATATTTTAATTCACTAATTGTCAGACTTTCAGTTTGGTTAATGTAGATTTTCCCTGTTTCATTGGCTTGAGTCATGCTGTGCCCGGCGAAAAATAAAATCTGCCAATGTTGTTCCCATAAGCGATCGCTAATATCTCTAAGTTCTGGTTCCACTAAAAAAGTGATTTCTGTATTGGGTAATTTTTCTAATATTTCGCGGTCAGTTTGAGTATCAATTCCTTCACTGTTGCCCAGAATAGCTAATATTTTAACTTTGTTACCGGTAATTTGAGCTTTATTTACTTGTTCGTAACTGGGGGCACTTAAAGCGATTTCTGCCTTGGGATAGCGTTCGAGTAAATCCCAAAGATGCCAAGGGAGTTTTTGTAATCGCAACTCTTTGGTTTGTATGAGTATGCGTATATCATCCTCTGGTGTAAGTTTTTCCAGTAATTTCTCGCGGATGGGACGAAAGGAATCGGCGTTAAGCCAAGTATTAAAGTTTACTTTAAACTTTTCCGTTGCCTGTTGGCATTCGTCTAGAGTGGGAGTTTGAGTAGTTTGCTTTGGTAAACCTTTGACGCGAGATGGTAATCTGAGATCGCGGTAAATAGATTGCCATCGGTAATAATTGCCGGGAATATCTGGGTTTGGGGGAAGCTTACCTGTAATTTCCACACTGGGGCGGGCATTTTCGTCACCAATTTGCAGGGTTACGGGGAAGCCTTGTTTAAAGTCTCCCTCTCCTAATTTTAAGATGACTAACTTGCCCATAGATTCTCACGGATAACTATATCTTCGGCAAACTTTAGCTCGGTGCGATCGCCTAGGTAAAATCTACAGCGAATTACCTTGTGTTGACTAGATAGTTTGTAAATACTTAATATTACAGTCGATGAGGTTTAAGAGAACTTGATATTAACTGCTTTCGGTTGTCTGGGCCCGAAATTCAAAATACATTCCCAGCTAATGGATATGGAAGAAGGATGAGTTGAATAATTATCTTTGTAATCAGAACCTTCTTCCATGTCCATTATTATCACAAGCACTTGACGGCAGCATCCCTGATTTGATACATAAACTTAACAAACTACACTCAGACATTAAGCAACTAAACCATTCGTAGAACCATAGAGAATATTCACAGCACCTGAATTGCTAATCCCTCCTATATCTTCACCGGATACTCCTATAGCTAAGTCGTCGTAACCGTCACCATTGAAGTCGTCTACAGTTAAGCTTGCTCCGAAGTTATCATATTCTTCCGCTATACCCTCAACACCAAAACTATCTTGAGTCCATAATTGAGAATTTACACTAGTTAAACCGTAATAAGAACCATGGAGAACATTGACTTTTCCGACATCAGCAATTCCGTCTACATCTTCGTAAGGAGTGCCGATAGCCAAGTCATCGTAGCCATCACCATTAAAGTCTCCTGTTGCTAAACTATAACCAAAGTTATAGTAATCTTCATCGCCTCCACTGGGAAATGAATCTTGAGTCCACAATTGAGAATTATGACTAGTTAAACCCGAATGAGAACCCTGGAGTACATTAACTTTACCTGAGTTGATTTCTCCGGTACTTAAATCTTCGTAAGGAGTGCCAATAGCCAAGTCATCGTAGCCATCACCATTAAAGTCTCCTTTAGTTAAGCTATAACCGAAATTATCGTAATCTTCATCGCCTCCAGAGGGAAATGCATTTTGTTGCCATAATTGAGAATCAGTAGTAGTTAAACCCCAATAAGAGCCATTGGCGACATTAACTTTACCTGTATCGCTTTTTCCATCTATATCTTCGTAAGGGCTACCAATCGCTAAATCGCTATAACCATCGCCATCAAAATCTCCTGCGACTAAACTATAACCAAAGTAATCATATTCTTCATCGCTTCCTTGAGGAAAATTAACTTAAACATATGGGTTTAATTCCCCACCGCTCAAAGGTGAAAGAATTGGGTTGGGGTTTAAATCCCCATAGATATTCCAAACAACTTCGGCACTTCGGCTCTTCCGCTCAAACCTTCGTTTAATTTGAGTCCAGAATGTATTGTTTGGAGTAGTCATCAGTATATCTCTCTTAAGTAATCTGTTGTCATTGTTTACGACGAGTTTTCGTTGTTATGCACTTGAAGCGAAAATTTTCGGATAAATCTGTAAAATATGCCGGAAAGGGAGTAGTTAATCATAAAGCCGGTGAGATTAGTGAAAATTTATTGAAGAATGATTAAAATCCTTATGTAGCAAGCAATTACCGACTTCTTCCTTATTTGACGATCGTATAATTAAATTTACTGACAACGTACGCAAAGGGCGAGTATTCCATGCAACGCCGACAGGAAATTGTGGAAATTTTTTCCACTTTTATACAATTTGATATAGATAAATTTAACGGTTGGATTACTGACGCAAAATTAAGACGGAGTATGAAGGCTTGTTTAGAAAAGTCTTCCAGCAAAGAGTCAGATAATTTCTGGGCGCTGTATTGGTATAAAGTATGGGAAACTCAATCTACTTCTTTGGCTTATGCCCATCTTTCTGCTTACTCACAAGAAGCGTGCTATTGGGCTGCAAGAAAATTTGTGCTTAATGTCTCCGGGCATTCTTCTTTGGCAGACTACTTTCAAATTGCGATCGCGCATCTTACTAAAATATTAAAAGCTTTCAATCCCCAATTCAGTTCCCATTTAAAAAGCTATGCCCAATTATCTTTTGAGCGCATCATTCGCGATGCACTGCGGGTGCGTCGGGAAACAGATATTTGCTCTGACTGGGGTTTATTACATAAAATCAGCCGCAAAAGACTGATAAAATCATTGCAAAATATGGGTTTGAATAATCAAAATATTGAAAGTTATGTTTTAGCATGGGAATGTTTTGAAGAGCTTTACACTTCTGGTAACACAGAAATTCGCCAGCGTAGCAAACCAGATACTGCTCGTTGGCAAGCTATTACTAATCTTTACAATACCCAACGTTTAACCCGTTTAGGTGCCAACTCTGCCGCAGTTAACCCACAAACTATAGAAAAATGGCTCCTGGAGGGCGCTCAAGCTGTTCGTAATTTTCTTTATCCTAAATTTGTATCGGCAGATGCTCCCCTAAAAGATGATGGAGATGGTAGTTTATTAGATATGCTGCCTGGGAATGTACAAGATTCCTTAATTGTGGAAATGGTAGAGCAGGAAGAAGCAGCAAATTTCAAAAATCGGCAAACTCAGTTAAACGAAGTTTTAAATCAAGCAATAGCCGCCTTGGATGCGAAGTCACAAAAACTGCTGCAAGTCTACTACAGTAAGCAATTAACTCAAACCGAAATTGCCAAACAATTAGAAATAAAGCAATATCAAGTATCCCGTCTTCTGAGCCGAATTAAAAAGTCATTGTTGGTGACTCTTACCCAGTGGAGTCAAAAAATTTTGCATACTTCTCCAACTTCCGACGTAATAGCTTCCATAAACATTAGCCTAGAGGAATGGCTCAAGTTTCACTACAGTCAAACTTAACTACTACTTTCCCTTCATTGCTGAGTGAGGGCATAGAGGGGGAAGAGGAGCCACTCCGTTGCGGAGGTTCCCTCCGTTGTAGGAAGTGGCGTGGGGGAAGAGGGGGGAGATTCAGAACTTTTTCTTCTTATTCTTCACACCGACTAAGTAACATGCCAGACAACTAGGTTAAAAAGAAAAAGTCAAATATCGGCAGGGAGCCATTATTATTATGTTTAACACGGATATCACCTTCACAATCGACTCAAATCATTTGTACTTAGAAATTCCCCCATCTAACCAATTACAAGAACAAATGTACTCAACACCAGGTGCTTCTCGACGTGCTTGGATAAATCAACTTTGTCTGGAAGCATTTGTACCTTGGTTTCGAGAAGAAGTGGCTCCCAAT
Organism: Cyanobacteria bacterium J06635_10; assembly: GCA_039820385.1. Taxonomy (GTDB): domain Bacteria; phylum Cyanobacteriota; class Cyanobacteriia; order Cyanobacteriales; family Nostocaceae; genus Rivularia. The sequence continues at coordinate 16,979 of JBCBQE010000014.1, read as the reverse complement.
GCTAAAATTTCTCCAAATACTGCTGCATTACCAAGTTTCTGGGAATTTATTAATGGAACACCTATAACTTTTAGCGATCGCAGTTTAATATTAATTCCGACTTTAGCAATTGATGGTGATGAGTTGCGGGTGCCCCAGGAATGGGTAGATATCCCGGAATTGGCTGCTGATTATTACATTGGGGTTGAGATAAACCCCGATGAAGGTTGGATTAAAATTTTTGGTTATACAACTCATGAAAATCTTAAAAATAAAGGGTTTTATGATATTAATGACCGAACTTATAGTTTAGAAAGTGAAGATTTAATTGACGATATTAATGTATTAGCTGTTGCTCAAGAATTTAATGCTTCCGAAACTTTGCGAGCAGAAATTTCACCTTTAGAATCAATCTCCGCAACTCAAGCAACAAACCTCTTAGAGCGCTTGGGTAATTCTGAAGTCATATTTCCTCGCTTAGAAATTCCCTTTTCAACTTGGGGGGCACTACTGACACAACCAAACTGGCGGAAAAAATTATACGCAAAACGTCAAGGATTACCAACAGAGCAGTCGATTACTCAATGGTTACAGACAGGAGTTGCGAATTTAGCGCAGCAGTGGGGATGGGAGAAAAAGGAATTTGCGATCGCTCCAGGGGGAATGCGGAGTGCAGCACCAGAAACTCAAGGATTATCTCGTCAACTGATAATAGCAGATAATACCTATGAATTACGTATTTTTCCCAAAGATGGTGGTGAAGATATTATTTGGCGGTTTGAATTGCGCAATGCAACTCCTGGTGGTGAAATTCCTATTGGGTTGAAATTGCGATTGTTAACCGAAGATTTGGAGGAGTTTGAAAACAACGAGGATATCGCAACAGTTTCTGTGGATATGTTGTATTTGGAAGTGATTTTGGAACCAGGGGAAGGCTTGATTTGGGAAACTGAGCCAGTTGCTGATGATTATGAACAAGAAGTTTTAAGATTTTGAGATGAAGAATAAAATTAACCTCACCCCCTTCCCCTCTCCTTGTGAAGGAGAGGGGTGTTTGTCATTTCCGGTTTTATGAAGAATAAAATTAACCTCACCCCCTTCCCCTCTCCTTGTGAAGGAGAGGGGTGTTTGTAATTTCCGGTTTTATGAAGAATAAAATTAACCTCACCCCCTTC
>JBCBQE010000014.1:15275-15725 GCA_039820385.1 Cyanobacteria bacterium J06635_10 | reverse complement strand
CTTGTGAAGGAGAGGGGTGTTTGTCATTTCCGGTTTTATGAAGAATAAAATTAACCTCACCCCCTTCCCCTCTCCTTATGAAGGAGAGGGGTGTTTGTAATTTCCGGTTTCGGGTTTTATAAAGAATGCGATTTTTCGGGTGTGTGACGGTTACGATTACTTATAAACTTGTACGAGGCTTGAAATTACCGTCACGCACCAATCCGTGTATTGTTTAATATAGCGGTTTTCGCTTGAGTAGAATACAGTGCAAACCCCTCTCCAAACCTCTCCCCGTACTGATGGGAGAGGCTTTAAGATTGTAGGGTGTGTGACGGTTACGATAACTTACAAACTTGTACGAGGCTTGAAATTACCGTCACGCACCAATCCGTGTATTGTTTAATATAGCGGTTTTCGCTTGAGTAGAATACAGCCCAAACCCCTCTCCAAACCTCTCCCCGTACTGAT
>JBCBQE010000014.1:0-15178 GCA_039820385.1 Cyanobacteria bacterium J06635_10 | reverse complement strand
GATGGGAGAGGCTTTAAGATTGTAGGGTGTGTGACGGTTACGATCATTTATAAACTTGTACGAGGCTTGAAATTACCGTCACGCACCAATCCGACTACTCACTATTCCCTACTCACTACTTGTCTCAAACCTCGATCCAATTCTTACGTATTTATACGTATTTATAAAATCCCCATTAAAGATACTGTAAAGGTATAGAAATACTACTGTGTTCCATGCTTTAATCAATAACTAAGTAATTCCGAGGGAAGCAGTATTATTACCGAATTGTATGAAAAATGACAAATTTCATGCGATCGCTTGCTGTTTTAAATTTGATTGCTAAGCAAAATTTCAAACATTTTTCATGGTATCTTTATGAAAATTAATATTTCGCAAAAGTTGGGTTTATCTGCGGCGTTGGTGGTGAGTATTGTTGGTTGTTTTTCTGAGTCTGCGGAAGCTGGAAGATTTAGAGTTTCTGGACAATCAGACCATTCTCTAGAAGTTGACTTTATTCTAGACACGGACAAACCTTTTTCAGGAGCTATTGAAAATTTTACAGCTATAAAAGAGGATAATTCTGAAAATCTAGTATTAAATGATAGATCTCCTAGTGGAACCGTTATGCCTTCTCAATTCACCGATTCAGAATTAGATACTTTAGCAGATAGATTGGAAATGTTAGACATTATTGATAACATTGATGACACTGATGAAATCGAGTTTGACAGCAGTAATGTTATTGAGTATGACTTAAGATTTACTGGATTACCTGACTACAATGGAACATTGTATATTCCCTATAGAAATGACGATGAGAGAGATGATTTAGTTGCTTCTCTCGCTGCTTTTGACGACGCTTTTGACAGTAATGAAGACATTAGAGAAGAGGGGATACCTGGCATATTCATTCGCGACTTTGTTCCGGAAGCAGATGCCGACACTCAAAAAATTACTATAAATGGAGTTGACAAAGCCGTAGATATTTTTGGAGTTGCCGGCCAGTCAGGCCCGTTCAAGGTAGAGAAGGTAAATATCCCCGAGCCGACAACAGCAGCAGGTTTGTTAGCGGCGTTAGCTGTAGGCGGGTTGTCGCTGCGTAAGGGTGATAAGCTCAAAGGGCATGGTTCGAGCGATCGCCGCGTGAAATCAAAAGCAATAATCTAAAATTAAGGGTTTTTGAATCCCACGAATGAATTTGCATGTAGAGACGCGATATATCGCGTCTCTATCACTTTGGATTTCGCAACAAATTAATTCATACGTCGTTAGAAGGTGTGATGAAAAATCCAGCAGAATTAATGGGAGACAGCACTACTGGTGGGTTTCATTAATTATCACGGGTTTTCTTCCCGACTCGACTAGGACTATAAGTCCCAGTCTAATAGCTAAAGTCGTCTAAAGACGACTAGAACAGAGCCATCAAAACAGCATGAAAAGAACCACTGCTTTGTTCTATTAGTTTTGACGACTAGTTTTATAGTCCTATTTATAGGACTTTGGCTATTAGACTGGGGTTTTCAACCCCAGGCGGGTGTGCGATGAAAACCCGTTAATTTTAATAGAACAGACCACTAGTAGCACATTTCCAGCCGTTTTGATGGTATGTAAGGTCTACCGACGTAATGTAGAGACGTTATATATCAATCTCTACAAATTTCTGGGAAAACCCAACCACCCAGAATTAATGAAATACACTACTAGTTAAACAAAAGATCGACAAGATTGTTATTGTTACAATTTTTAACGCTCACAGTAAGAGTCATTCGTTATATTATGCTCTTATTAGTTATCGTCACAACACTTTAATGAGTGCGTGACACCATAAGCCTTATAGCATTTATCAAGCTACTGAGGTACAGAGATTACCTCACCCCCGATAAAGCTATGCTTTATCTCCCCTCTCCTTATCAAGGAGAGGGGTTGGGGGTGAGGTTTTGAGATATACCTCACCAGACTGGGAAACGCTATATTATTACCTTTAAAATTAATCAGTGTACAAACACCACAAAAAAAGGCGGTCAGTTGCGGAAGTCCTAAAACTAACATCAAATCTGCTGCATATAAAGAACTTCGTCGCAATTAATTTATTTTATCTATTAAAAATTAATTTATGAAAACTTTTATTCTCCAATTATTATGCATTAAAGGAAGTATTCTACTCTCCTTATTCAACTCAAATGTTGTCAAAGCACAAATTGTCCCCGATCAAACGCTACCCGTCAATACTCAAGTTATCCCCCAAGGAAATATTAAGCTGATTGAACAAGGTACCCAGCGTGGCGGCAATTTGTTTCACAGTTTTCAAGAGTTTTCTGTAGAACTAAATGATATTGCCCGTTTTAATCATAGTGCTGATATTCAAAATATTATTACACGGGTTACGGGTGGTTCAAGTTCTAATATTAACGGTACGATTCAAACATTTATTAATGGCACTACAAATACAGGTAATGCCAATCTTTTTTTGATTAATCCTCGTGGAATTATATTTGGTGAAAATGCCACTTTAGATATTGGTGGTTCATTTATTGGTACTACGGCAGATAGTATTCAGTTTCTAGATGGAACAGAATTTAGTGCCACCAATAATGATAATAATCCTTTACTTACAGTAAGCGTTCCCCTGGGTTTACAATTTGGTTCCAATCCGCAAGATATTATAAATCGCTCCCAAGCTAGTCCCAATGGTGACGTAAATAATTTATCTCTACCTGTTGGGCTGCGAGTAGTGGATGGTGAAACTCTGGCGTTAGTTGGTGGTAATATTTCTCTCGAAGGTGGTAATTTAACCGCAAGAGAAGGAAGAGTAGAGTTAGGTAGCGTTGCAGGTAATAGTTTTGTCAATTTGAGTGAAGTAGAAACAGGCTTTGCACTGGGATATACAGGTGTAGAAAACTTCCAAGATATAACTCTTTCTCAAGAAGCTGCTGTTGATGCTAGCGGTGCAGGTGGAGGTTCCATTCAAGCAAACGGTAGAAATATTGAACTCAGTCAGTTATCAACAATTTTTGCAGATACAGAAGGTTCAATACCGGGACAAGGTTTAATTATTAACGCTTCTGAATCAGTCAAACTGAGTGAAGGTGCAAGCATTGGAACTTTTGTTTTCGGTGAAGCGAAAGCAGGAGACGTATTGATTACAGCTTCCGAGTCTGTAGAATTAACAGGTACTGTTTTTATAGGAGATGATGAGATACCGACTGCACTTGGTTCTCAGGTATTTGCTACTGGTAATGGTGGTAATGTGGTACTTAACACTAGGCAAATCATTATCCAAGATGGAGCCGCAATCGATGCTTCCACATTCAATGCAGGAAATGCAGGAAATATTTTACTGAGAGCCTCAGATAATATCCAACTGATAGGAACTACAGCAGATGGTAACACTTCCAGCGGAATTTTTGCTCAAGTTGGACAACCAGACGTGGAAAACCCCGGAAATGCTGGACAATTAACAATTGAAACCAACCAACTCACCCTTACAGGAGGAGCGCAGATATCCAGCGCAGCACGTCAGAGCGGTAGCGGGGGAGATGTAAATATTAACGCTACGGATTTTATTACCCTCACTGGTACTTCAGCGACTGCCACAGAAGTAAGAGGTAGTAGCGGTATTTTTGTTTCTGCTCAGCCGGGAGGAACAACTGGGGATGTAGGTAGATTAACCATTAATACTGGAGTGCTGAGAGTAGAAAACGGCGCAAAAATATCAGCGAATAACTTTGCTACAGACAATAATCCAGGTAGGGTAGATTTAAACGTCAGCCAATTGGTAATTCAAGATGGGGGATTAGTCACGGCTGGTTCTTTTGCTAGCAGCGATGGTGGTATCTTAAATGTTAATGCCACCGATTCTGTTACAGTTTCCGGCACGGGTGTCATCGGTGAGAATATTCCCGCAACAAGTACCTTGTTTACTCGTGCTGAATCAGAAGGAAATGCCGGAAATTTATTCATTACCACACCAAGTTTACTGGTGAAGGATAATGCAGAAATTACCGTCAGCAGCATCGGTACGGGTACTGCTGGAAACTTAGAAATAAATGCCGATCAAATCGAATTAAATAATCAAGCTAAACTGATTGGTGAAACCGTAGCCACAGCCGATGCCGGGAATATAACACTCAATTTAGAAGATTTCTTATTATTGCGTAATCAAAGTCAAGTTTCTACTTCTGCCGGTACCGCTGCGGCTCCTGGAAACGGTGGTAGAATTACCATTGATACTCCCGATGGCTTTATTATTGCTCTCCCTGATGAAAATAGCGATATTACAGCCAATGCCTTTAGCGGTAGCGGCGGACAAATTATAATTAATGCGAATAATATTTTTGGTATCACACCTTTAACTAGAGATGAATTAATTCAACAACTGGGAACTGACGACCCCCAAGAACTTAACCCAAATAATTTACCCAGCAGCAATATTACGGCAATTTCTCAACAAAACCCGAATTTAGACGGTGATTTTACAATTACAGATCCAGATATAGACCCCAATCGTGGTTTAATTGAACTACCCGACAATCTAGTAGATGCATCTCAACAAATCTCCCAAGCTTGCACTCCCAGAGGCAGACAAAATGCCAGCACCTTTATCGCTACGGGAAGAGGAGGATTGCCACTTAGCCCTAATGAGCCTTTGCGCCAACGAACTGCGATCGCAAATTGGGTTGATTTACCATCAGAAATAACTGGTAGCAGAACAGATGAACTACCTACCCCAGCAGTTACTAAATCTACTCCGAGAATAATTGAAGCCGAGAAAATGGTAGTAGATGAAAATGGCGATATCTTCTTTGTCGCGGAATCGGAAGAAGGTGGTTATCTTAATTCTGGGGTTTCCTGTAGTTGATGGGGAAGGAAGAAAATTGCAGTATCTGATATCGAATCCGTTGGCATCGGTATTATATATTTTCAACGCAGAGAGCCGCTGAGATGCACGCGGAGGCACGCAGAGTTTTTTTGTTATTTTTTTTTATAAAACCAAAGCAACCGGAAAAGATATCAGTTATTAAAAATCAGTCAGTGTACAAGCACCCTACAAGAAAAAGATGCCAATTGCGTAAGTCCAAATTAAGTTGAAAAAATCTTTATAAACCAAACAAGATATTATACCAATTACTCCTAACTCCTTACTCATTAATAATCCGTTCTACTGAAACAGAAACATCATCAAATGCAAGAGGTTGAATTGTTCCCTCGTAGAGTGTAAATTTACTAGCGTAATCAACTTCTAATGGATCTCTAAATACCACTAAATGCATTTTTTTAAGATTGACAACCCAATATTCTCTAATTCCTGCTTCAGCATAGATTTTGCTTTTTCTCTCTAAATCTTTTTCTAAACTAGAATTAGAATACTCAATTACCCAAAAAATATTTTCTACATAGGGATGATGTTCTCGATAATCCCTTCCCAAGCGTTGTACAATGGCTAAATCTGGTTCCGGTTCAGAATCATTGGGTAAAGTAATTGGTTTAGCTTGACGAACATCAGCACGCTCACCTAATAACAAAGTTAGATACTTACCCGCTTCATGACTAGAATAAGCATGAGTTTCCCCTTCTGGCGACATTTCAACAATTTCTCCTTTGAGTAATTCAACTTGGCGCGAGCATAAAATCCCAGCTGCAATCATCTGGTGATAATCGTCAATTGTCCACTTTGCAGTAATAAGAGTCATACCACTTACATATCCCATAATCATTTTATTCTCTCATGTTAGAGCATTGGTTCTTATACTAAATATCCATAAAGATGGGCTTAATTTAGTCCACCGAGGTGGGCTTCTTCTGTGTAGCTCCAGCCTTTTAGGCTGAGAGCGATTTAGGGTAGCCTCATACAGGAATTGGTATTAGAGAATGTTTAAAAAGTATAGTTCTTAACGCCATTTTCGGATTATCCCCCCTTCCCTTCTTGAAAAGGGGGGTAAAATCTCCCTTTAAAACCATGTGAACTCCCCCTTTTAAAGAGAGATAATAAGGGATCTAAAATGACCGATCCTTATAATTAATCTTTTCCATAATAAATTCATATTATCTTCATTCTTGATTTCCGTATTTTCCCTTAAAACATTTTTATCCGTCCAGAGTAAAATATAATTAATATTACTTAATTTATCGATTTAAATATGCTGAAATTATCAGGGATGCTACTGAAAAGCTCGATCGCAATTTGCACTGTACTTATATCTCTTACTAATAATGCTCAGGCACAAAATATTACCTTAGATGATTCTTTAGGAAAACAGCAGACTTTAACAGGCCCAAATTACAATATTCCTCAATCATTAGGACAAACTGCTGGTAATAATTTATTTCATAGCTTTGGCAAATTTAATTTAAATAGCAATGAAGCGGCGGTTTTTCAAAGTGCTGATAATATCCAAAATATTCTATCGCGAGTCACTGGTGGAAATCCTTCTTCTATTGATGGATTGATTCGCACTCTGGGTAAAGATGTGAATTTTTTCTTGATAAATCCCAGTGGGATTGTATTTGGAGAAAATGCAAGATTAGATGTCAGTGGTTCCTTTGTAGCGAGTACGGCGGATTCCATTTTATTTGATAATGGCATAGAATTTAGCGCTAATTCTCAAGATAATTTTTCTCAACCTTTATTAAAAATTAACGTCCCAATCGGTTTACAATTGGGAAAAACATCTACCTCACCAGTCATAAATTCAGGTAAGTTAGAAGTTAATTCAGGAAAAAATATTAGCTTGTTAGGAAGCGCTGTAATTAATACTGGAAAATTGACAGCACCAGGAGGAGAAATCGCTCTTGTATCGACACCGGGTTCTACAAATATTAAACTGGGTAACAATGGTCAAGTTAATACTGTAAAACTATTGACCGAATCGATAGATAAAACTCAGTCTGAGAATGGAATTCCTTTACTATCGAAATTCTTGAATAATTTACCCCGAGAAACTGTTGATTTATCGATTCCTAATTCCCCTGGAATTACAGTTACTACAGGTGTTGTTGACGTATCGAGTAATTATGGTGGAAATGTAAAAGTATTGGGTTCACAAGTGGGTTTGTATCCGGGTAGTATTGTCGATGCATCTGGGGATTATGGTGGTGGTAAAGTATTTATTGGTGGAAACCCCACAGGAAAAGGATTGTTATTAAACGCAAATGCAACTTTTATTAGCTCTCAAGCACAGATTAAAGCAAATGCTTTGAGCAGAGGCAATGGAGGAGAGATAATTGTATGGAGCAATAACTCTACCCGGAGCTACGGTGCTTTTGAAGCTAAGGGAGGTGCGATCGCTGGTAATGGGGGTTTGATTGAAACTTCTGGGCGTGATTTTTTAGATGTTTCTGGTATTACTCTCGATGCTAGTGCAAATAGTGGTCGTGGTGGAACCTGGTTGCTCGATCCCCGTAATGTTGGGTTAGCTTATGAGGATAATACTAACGGGGATTTAAGCGGTGGAAATCCCAATGTATTCGCACCTAATGGTAACGATGCAATTATAAATATCACCGATATTCAGTCTCAATTAAATGCAGGGACAGATGTAGTTATTACCACGGATACAGGTGGAGAACAAGAAGGAAATATTACAGCACTAACTACAGAGGGATTTGGAATTATTAAAACCACCGAAAATCCTGCGAAACTAACTTTAGAAGCTGCAAATAATATTGATTTAGATGGTGGCGGTTTTGGGATTAAGTCAGAAAATGGTGCTTTAGATTTGATTTTAACTGCGGGTGGAAATATTAACATTAAGAATGGGGGAATAGAAACTCGTGGTGGAAAGTTTCAAGCAGATGGTAACAATATTGACTTAAGTGCGGTAATAATAACTGATGGCGGAGACTTTCAAGCAAACGCTGTTGATAATATTAGTATCCAGAGCGGAAGAATAGAAACCGGTGCTGGAAAGTTTATAACTGTTGCTGGAGATTCAATCAATCTTAAAGATATAGGAATTCAAACAGATGGAGGGGAATTTAAAGCTGTTGCTAGCAATATTTTATCAATAGAAAGTGCCGGAGTTGAAAGCAACAATCAAGATGTACAAAATGCTGCATCGATGAAATTAGAGGGGAAAGAAATTTCCTTAATTGGTATGGGATTCAAAAGTAGTACTCAAGCTTCGGGAAATGCAGCACCATTAATTATTAATGCCAAAAACGATTTGCTAATTAATAGTGCAGGAATAGAAAGCTTAACTACAGGTAAAGGTAGAGCGGGAGACGTAACACTTACAGCCAATACAATCGAACAAAAACAATCTGGGATTAGTAGCAGTACAGAAAGTATTGGTAATGCAGGAAATGTGAAGCTGAATGCACAAGTCGTAAATGTTGACAACTCCTCAGCTATTAAAAGCTATACATTAGGTAGCGGCAATGCAGGAATAATAGATATAGAAACAAATCTACTAAACATTTCTAATAATAGCGGTATTAATACAGATACAGGAGTAGTCATAGAAAACGATGGGACTCGTTTAGTAGATAATACAGGGAATGCAGGAATTATCAAAATAATCGCACAGCGAATCTTTGTAAGCAAGAATTCAGGAATAACCAGCGAAACCGCAAGTCAGGGGAATGCAGGAGAAATTCGCTTACAAACCTCAGAACTCGAACTACGGAATAATGCCAATATTACCACAAGTACATTTCCAGATAGATTAGTAACCGGGAATGCTGGATTAATTCAAATTGATGCAAAATCAGTACTATTTGATAACGATGATGATTTTATGGAAGCCGGGAAAAATAGTGGTTTGGGAAGCGCTACCAGGGGAAGCGGTAAAGGAGGTACAATTATCCTGAATGCAGACAGCGTACAAATGCGCTCGCGCGGAGGAATTGGAGTTAGTACCGAAGCTTCGGGAGATGCAGGCACACTGTTTTTAAATGCAAATTCTTTATTTATAGAAAACGCGGGAATAACTAGTGAAGATAGGGGAACCGGAAAAGGTGGTAATTTAAACTTTAATATCAATGGCGATATGATATTGCGAGGTGCTAATATCTCAGCCTCTGCAAAAAACGAGCAAACCCAGAATAATCAAAATAATCAAACCAGTGCGGGAAATATTGATATAGTTTCCCGTAATCTTTTACTCGAAAACAGTTTTATTCAAGGTGAGAGTACATCAGGGAATGGAGGAAACATTGACATTCAGGTGGAAAATATCCTTTCCTTGAAACCCGGTAGTGGAATTACAACAACCGCAGGAACCGATAAAACTGCTGGGGATGGCGGTAATATTGATATTGATGCACAGTTTATTATTGCTTATCCAAAAGCGAATAGCGATATTACAGCTAACGCATTCACTGGCAATGGTGGTCGAGTTAACATTACAAGTAGTGGTATTTTCGGAATATTCCCCCAAAATAGTCCCACAAATAATAGCGATATTACAGCCAGTTCCCAAACCGGAATCAATGGTGAAATAAATATTGATGGATTAGATATCGATCCATCTCGCGGCTTAATCCAACTACCCACAAACTTAGTTGACGCATCTCAACAAATCTCCCAAGCTTGCACTCCCAGAGGCAGACAAAACCCCAGCACCTTTGTCTCCACCGGAAGAGGAGGATTACCCCTTAACCCCAACGAGCCTTTACGCCAACGAAATGCGTACGCAAATTGGGTTGATTTACCATCACAAACCGCAGAAAACACAACAGATAAACTACCCACTCCATCAGTAACTAAATCTACTCCCAAAATCATCGAAGCACAGAAAATGGTAGTGGATGAAAACGGCGATATCTTCTTTGTTGCCGAATCTCCCAAGTTTCACACTCCCTCTACTATCTCCTGTAATTAATAATTTATTACATTAAGAGTAGAACTCGAAAATCTTATGATATCTTTTTATAACTCAAAAAAACTCCGCGTACCTCCGCGCTTACCTCCCTTTCCTCTGCGTTTAAAAAATAATTCCGATGAAATACAAAATTAATCAAATTAATAAACGCCATCTTAAAATCCGTTACTTCCCCATTTTCATCTCCTTAATTTTAGTAACAGCTATTTGCATAATTAACTTTCCTGTTGCAGCAACTATAAAAACACCACAAGCAGCAAAAACCCAATATATCGCCTCTCTACAACAAGGTAAACAATTATATGAAGCAGGGAGATTTGCTGAATCTGTCAACGTATTGCAACAAGTCGTAACAACCTATCGCAACCAAGGAGATGAATTACGGCAAGCTGTGGCATTAAGTAACTTGGCATTGGCATATCAAAAATTAGGTAAATTAAACCAAGCTCAACAAGCAATTACCCAAAGTCTAAATTTAATCAAAAATCCAAAAATCGTCGCACCAATCCTCGATATTCAAGGTAGCATTCAACTAGACTTGGGACAAACAGAACAAGCCCTGAAGACTTGGCAGACTGCAGAAAGTATATATAAACAAACTAATAATCAAAGTGGTATTGTTAGCAGTCGTATCAACCAAGCCCAAGCATGGCAAATTTTGGGATTTTACCGTCGGAGTTTAACAACTTTAACCGCATTACAACAAGAGGTACAAGCACAACCAAACTCTATAATAACCAAAGCGGTAGAATTACGCTCTTTAGGAGATGCACTACAGTTAGCAGGAGAATTAAAACAATCTCGTCAGGTATTGCAGCAAAGTCTGGAAATCGCTCAAAAATTAAATTCCCCTGAGAATGTCAGCGCTGCTTTATTTAGTTTAGGTAACACCGCACGAGTAGAACAAGATTTTTCCGCAGCAATCAAATTCTACCAGCAAGCTGCGATCGCCACTCCCAACCCAATTACCAAAATCCAAGGGACTATTAATCAATTTAGTCTGTTAGTCAGCACCGGGGAAGCAGAAACCGCACGGGCATTATTACCTCAAATTGAAGATCAACTTAGCAATTTACCACCTTCTCAAACAAATATCTATGCCCGTCTTCATTTAGCCCAAAGCTTGCTCAAATTAAAAACTAACCCCCAAAAGATTGCTCAAATCTCCGCAACAGCCGTACAACAAGCCAGAAACTTAGCAGATAAGCGAGCCGAAAGCTTTGCTCTTGGAACTCTAGGTACCGTATACGAAAAAACCAAACAATTTTCAAATGCCGAGAAACTCACCAAACAAGCACTTACCATAGCCCAAACGATAAATGCCCCAGATATATCTTACCGTTGGCATTGGCAATTAGGACGCTTGCTGAAGCAGCAGGGAAAGATTGAAAATGCGATCGCATCTTACGATACAGCTGTAAATGATTTAAAGACTCTCCGCAGCGACTTAGTAGCCGTAAATAGAGATATCCAATATTCCTTTAAAGAAACTGTAGAACCAGTATATCGGGAATCCGTTGCATTGCTCTTAGATTCGCAGCAAAGCAATCCCAACGAAAAGACTTTAGACAAAGCCAGACAAAGAATTGAATCGCTGCAATTAGCAGAATTAGATGATTATTTTCGCCAAGCGTGTATAGATGCCCAAACAGTAGTTTTAGATAAAGTAGTAGACCAAGATAACCCTACTGCTGCGATTATTTATCCAATTATTTTACCAGAGCAACTACAAGTAATCGTAAAAATTCCTAATAAACCCCTACGCAATTACACAGTTAATAAATCCCAGAGAGAAGTTGAAAGCATTCTCACGCAGTTGCGGGAATATCTTTTAGAACCCGATACAACCGAAGAAGTACAGATGCTTTCACAGCAAGTATATGGTTGGTTAATCAAAAATATTGAGTCAGATTTAAAAAATAGTGGAGTCGAAACCCTAGTATTTGTACTAGATGGAGCATTACGTAACGTTCCTATGGCTACACTATATGATGGCGAGCAATATTTGGTGGAAAAATACGCAGTAGCCCTGAGTTTAGGACTCCAATTACTGACACCCAAACCTCTAGGAGAACAACCACTCAACGTTCTCGCTGCGGGTTTAGTACAGCCACCGCCAGAATTTCAGAAGTTTCCACCATTACCGGGAATTAAGTCTGAGTTTAAATTAATTGATAAAGCAGGGGTATCTACAAAGCAACTTTTAGACCAAGAATTTACCAGCACTACCTTAGAAAAAAATGTTAACACCACTCCCTTTAATGTTCTGCATTTAGCAACCCACGGTCAATTTAGTTCCAAACCCGAGAATACTTTTATACTAGCGGCAGATGGTGCGATTAATGTCACCCAGTTTGATAGTTTGGTGCGTCGTCGGGATGAAAGCCGTTCAGAAGCTTTAGAAATGCTGGTGTTAAGTGCTTGTCAAACTGCTACTGGCGATAATCGTGCCACACTAGGTTTAGCAGGGGCATCAGTCAAAGCTGGAGCGCGGAGTACCTTAGCTTCATTGTGGCATATTAGCGATGAATCTACAGCGATCTTAATGGGTGAATTTTACCGCGAGTTAGCTAATAGCAAGGTAACGAAAGCAGAGGCTTTGCGTCGCGCTCAAGTGATACTGTTGAGAAAATATCCTAATTACGAACGTCCTGGTTTTTGGGCACCATATGTATTGGTTGGTAATTGGCTTTGAAGGGGTAGGGAGTGAGGAGTGAGGAGTAATGAATGTAGGACTTACGCAACTTGACATTTTTCTTGTAGGGTGCTTGTACACTGATTGATGATTGTAAACGAAAAATACCACAGCTTGTAGTACGGCACCAACCAGGATCTTGTGACAATTGCGACTATTCCTGTAATTTAAAAAGGAATTTCCTCCTCGTTTACGGTGAATATAAATGGTGGATAGATGCTTTGGGTATTGTAGTCCAATGCTATGCATAATAAAAGTATCCCTGATAAAAGCGGATATAAAGACACAAATAAACTTTCGTACTAGTAGCAAAATTAAAGAAGAAATAGAAAATATAGCCAAGAGTCGGGGTTTGAAGCCATCACAGTTGCTTAACGAATTGACACTCTCAGCGTCTTTAGACGCTGAGATTCTCAGTTCAACGTCGAGACTTGCTCAACCAGGGTTACCCCAAGAAGAGTAGAGGTCTCAACTCCCTGAGCGTTACTTCCCGGATGCCCTCCGGTAGCTCTTGCAAGAATGTTGATCGCTGCATTTACGTCTCTTTGAAGTACACACCCACATTCACAGCGATGAGTGCGTACTTTCAATTCTTTTTTGACCTTGACTCCACAGCTACTGCATAGCTGAGATGTGTTGTGTGGTCTTACAGCGATCGCTTGACGATTATATTTCCGCGCAAAGTATTCAATCCATTGTCTAAACTCGCTCCATGCCACATCGTTGATGGATTTAGCAAAACAATGGTTTCTTACCATGTTCTTGACCTTCAAGTTTTCATAGGCTACCAAATCGTTAGATTGTAAAAGCGTGAGCGCCAGTCTCTTGGCAAACTCGGTACGCTGCCTATTTACTCTTAAATGCTTTCGAGCATATATTTCGCGGGATTTACGTCGTCGATTTGAGCCTTTTTTATGTTTGTAAATTCTGCGTTGAACGCGCTTTATATTAACTTCAGCTTTACGTAAAAAACGAGGATTCGAGACAGTATTACCGTTGCTATCTGAGTAGAAAAACTCTAGCCCAACGTCCAGACCTACCTGATTTCCTGTTGGCTCAAGTTGTTTTGAGTTGTCAACATCAATAGAAAATTGACAATAATAACCATCAGCACGACGCACCAAACGAGCTCTTTTAATTGATTTAACTGGGTAAATATGGATATCCCATTTACCCATTAATTTAAGTTCTCCAATACCTTTTTTGTCGGTAATAGTAATACGGCGCTTTGATTTATGTAGTTTCCACCCAGAAGTTTTATATTCAACTGAACGATTATTTTTTTGAAATCTTGGAAATCCTTTTTTACCAGACTTGCCAGACTTGCAGTTATCAAAAAATCTGCTTATTGCAGACCATGCTCGCTCAGCAGCAGATTGAACTGCCATGCTGTTTAAATCCTTAACGAATTTAAACTCGTTGCGTAGAACTGTTGAATATTTGTTTAAAGCGAACTTATTTACTTTGTCTTCTTTTTTAGAATCCATCCAGTAGCGAATACATTTATTTCTAATGAATTGCGTAGTCCGGATAGCTTCTTCTATTGCTCGATGCTGCTTCTTTTTAGCAACTACTTTGTATTCTAGAACCAGCATCTAGATCACCTCCTTGTTTTTTTATTTTCTCTATATTAACATATATGTATCCCTATTGTTCACCCAATATGAAACCAAAACAATTAAAAATTCGCCTGTCTGAAAGAAGATTCTATAAGTTACAGTTATATGCCGCAAGCAAGGATAAAACAATGACTGCAATCATAGAAGACTTTTTGGACACGTTACCGGAAGCAGAAAATACCACGGCGACTAAAGTCGCACGCTAGCTTATATCCCAGGTCTAAAGACACGCTCGTTTTACGCTTCTGGATTCCTGGTAATGAATTGCAATGCACAGAATTGCAGTGTAATTCATGCAATAAAAGTAATTATGCCAGTTAAAAAACCAATTGGTACAACATTCAGAAGCACCTTGAAGCATCCTAAAAGTAATTAAAGCGTATTATTAGTAACTCTCATTTAATATCAACAAACATATATTTGGGTTGATATGTACCAAAGTATTCTAAAACCTTGTCTAAATCTTGTTTCTTTGTCAGAGCAATACAACCTGATGTCCCATCTTGACCATTAGGTTTTTCAAAAGAAGGATCGTAGTGAAGACCTAATTCTGTACGCCCAGTGGGAAATAGAGGATCTATCTGCACGAAACGTCTACCCACACCCACTTCAGGAAGAGGAACATATGTAACCAATTTGGCTACTTGATACTTTCCATCTGGTGCAGGTGCTTGTATTCCTGATTTATTGCGATTCCTTTTTTGGGTATAAGCTCTTCCTGTAACCGTATCGTAAAAGCCTTGGAGTTTTCCTTCTCCGTATAAGCAAATTCTATAGAGTGGGTTTCCTAAAGCATTTTTTCTTCCAGTTTTTTCTAAGCTCATGTAGCTGCTTTCGTTGAATGGCTCATAGCAGTTTGTATTAGAGATTTTGTTTCTCGTCGATTTGTAATTATCGAAACTAATCTTTTTTACAGCAGACTCTAAGACGGGAGCAGGCTGAGAATTTTCTATATTTGAGCTAGAAACTTTTTGCCCAATATTACCATTCAACTGCTTTTGCTTAGACAGCTCAATTCTGTCACCAGATATTCCTTCTCGGTTAAAGTAAGCGAAATATCC
>JBCBQE010000013.1:0-23429 GCA_039820385.1 Cyanobacteria bacterium J06635_10 | reverse complement strand
TAGAATTCAAAACTTTTTATAACCCCGATTATGCCCCTTATTCAATATAAGTAGGTTGGCATTGAAAATAGTAATTGGGATAAGGCAATAGGCAATAGGCAAAAGTCAATATAAATAAGGGTTTGAGGGTAATTTACATTCTGTAATATAGCTTGGTTTATTTGTGCCGACTTACTTAATGACTTATTTTATCAACCTCCAATTTGCGACATAGTGCGATGATAACCAGCATTTGTTCCCCTATCCCGCTCTTTGAAATTAATCTCTTCTTTGAGAAACAATAAATTTCTAACTTGTTCTTTTAATTGATAAGAATTAACTCCATTACGTAAAGCATCTTTTAAATTAATTTGACCAGTTTCATTTAGCAAACAAGGGCGTAACCAACCATCCGCAGATAAACGGATGCGGTTGCATTTGTCGCAAAAACATTCTGACATTTGGGAAATAAATCCTAAAGTACCTTGAGCGCCAGGAATTTTAAACACATCTGCCGGACCATTTCCTTTTATATTAGACTCAATTAAACCAAATTTCTGCAAAATACGATCGCGTAATTCTGCGGAAGGAATCCAAGCACTTTCATCAAATAATTTATCGTTACCAATAGGCATAAATTCAATAAAACGAACGTGCCAATTACGCTCAATTGTTAAAGCTGCTAAATCGAGAATTTCCGAGTCATTTATACCCCGAATAACTACTACATTTAGCTTTAAAGGATTAAAACCAACCTCATAAGCTGTTTGAATTCCTTGCCAAGTCTGCTGCCAACGCGATTTTCCCCCATTACCAATCATTTTGTCAAAAATATCTGGATTAAGGGAATCAAGACTTATATTAATACGTCGCAAACCAGCATCAAAAAGTGGTTTTGCCAGCTTCTCTAATAAAAAACCATTAGTTGTCATTGCTAAATCATCACACTGAGGAAGAGAAGCAACTTCTTCAACAAAATCAACTATCCCAGGACGTAATAATGGTTCGCCTCCCGTAAGACGAAATTTAGTAAATCCTAATGGGATAAAAACCTCTTTAAGTAAATTTAATAACTCTTGATAACTCAGTAATTCTTGTTGTAAAAGATAATCAAGTTTCGCACCTTCTGGTACGCAATAATGACAGCGAAAGTTGCAGCGGTCAATTAAGCTAATACGTAGATAATCTACTTTATTCATATATTTTTATCTATGATTAATTATCAAATTGCTTCAAGACTATAGGTAAAAGCTTTTGATGTCAAATAGATGATTGAATAAACTGATTTATTGTTGATTTATATGCAAGTAATAGATCGCTTGCTTGTCTCTATAATTGGTTGAATTTTGCCAGGAATGGCCGCGATTCTCACAAAACTTGGATAGTGCCCTACACTCCGCAGTCTTATTACTACTAGTACTCCACCAAGTCAACTTTGAGGGGTGTACCGCACAAGGGTAAAATTCTTTTCTCCTCCTGCCTCCCCTGCTTCCCCTGCTCCCGAGGCAAACCCTCCACCCGGCAATGTTGGCTCCCTCGAGTACTAGGAATGGCCGCAACCGGCACATTTTTCTTGTAGGGGTACGTTTGCAAAGGAAAAATACCACAGCTTGTAGTACGGCACCAACCAAGATCTTGTGATAATTGCGATCGTTCCTGACTACATTAAAAATCCGCAGTCTACAGCAACGGCACGCTTTTTTCAGCAATTTTTAATATTGTTTGTTATATGTGTTATAACGATAATCTCCGCACAGCGATCGCCTCTGTGGAAACTTTAACGATCTGTTAATAAACGAAGGAAGAGGGAAGTTAGAAGGAAGGAATTTGTTTAACTCGCTTCGCTCACAAGGAAGATAGAAGGAGACTGTTTTGAAGAAGTAGATGTTTCTATCTTCTATCATATCAAATATGGGTGGAAGTCTCCATCGTCAAGGGTTCCCATAGGTTGCAAGATACCCGATTGGGGTTACCCCATACATAATCCAAACTTCTTCCCTCGTTTAAAAGCCTTATTTTTACGTTTCAAATCTATCGAAGTACATAAAGGCAATTAATCCGAAGTTAATCTACACCGCTCGGTGCAGTTTCCTCTACAAGAAAAAATCTGTCTTGTTGCTAAGTACTAACCGGGTAACAAAGCTGCTTTCTAAGTATATTTCAGTAGTAAATTCGACAATCCACTATGTACTATTTCATAAGAATAAATTGTGAATACTCTCTGTAAAAAGCAGTTCCAATTTTTTGTCTCGGAATTTAAATAACCATTAATTAAAAAATATTATAAGTAGCAAAAATAGGAAAGGTAGGACAAGTAGGAAAAGTAATAAATTTCGATGAAAAGAAATTATCCGCGGATGTTCTGGAGTCAATTTCTGCATAAAAATTAATAATTTGAGTTACAGTAACTGTAGCTTTAATAAAGCGTTTGTAATCCCAAGTTTGTAGCTTGCTAAAACTCCTAGAACTTAAAATGCCAACATTCAAAGACACAAACAAAGGTTGATGAATTGTTACTTGTTTGCTATAAAAGGAATCACAACATCAAATTTGTCTTCTATGCTACATCAAATTTGTCTTCTATGCTACAATTGGCCTGGAAGACTTGAAGACTCAGGCGTGTGTTTTCCAACCCACGGTCGGGTAATTGAATCTAAACAGGGATTGTATGGCAAGAACTTAGATTTTGCCATTCATCTTAGAGATGATAGCAAATCGAACTATACAGCGGAGCGAACGGAACACTACAAAACAAACTTGGGAAAGCAGAATCGCGCAGAACGTTGATCCGCCGAGGCATTCTGGTTAAGGTTTTAGGGTTAGCTGGTTAAAGATTGAGAGTAGAGATTACTTTCATAAGCTGTTAAAGCTTGGTTAATGGATTGAGAATTCCCATCCTTGAGGGAGAGGGGGTTAAGATTGTTGTTGTCTGTTCGAGATAATTAATATGAAAGATGTATCAGTTTTATTGACTGTAATCACTGAATATTTTGGAGAAACGACTAAAGTTTATCGAATATGGAAAATTTCGATGTATATACCGGGCTTGTTGAAATAGACTCATTCTCCACGTCATTTATGGTCGGTGGCAGCTTATTTGTCGGCGATTCATGAGGTTATTTTTGGACTGAGTTGGACAGATTCAGGAATTCTCATCGAACCCTATATTACCCGTGAATTTCGTAATTCTCTTTTACCCAAGTCAAATTAATTAGTCTTAAATGCCTTGCCCTATAAATGTCATCAGCTGGATATTACAATTAATTTGCCTCCTGCGAATAATAAGGAAATGGCAGGAGCTTATGCAGTTGAAGAAACTTGTTTTAATGGAGTAAAACAGAGATTACTGAATCAATGCTTGACGATCGCAATACCATTGAGGTTAAGTTAGTTGAGGGTAGTACAAGAGCACAAGCGTCTTCGATTAATCTCGTGACCAACTTAGAAGATTATCGATATAGATTTGCGCCTAAACCACCTATAGTTGATTCTATAATTGCAATAGATAATCAATTAGAAATAAATTTTCATCTCGATGGTGAAAATGCCGATCGCCTTGCAATTAATATTTATCGAGATGGAGATTTAGTTGCCAAAGATCTGCCTGGTAATATTACTAGTTGGCGGCATCCACTTGTAAGGGGACTCAATCGCCTAGTACTCGAACAAGCTAAAATTGCCAGGTGGGGTAAGCAGGGGGAGCAGGGGGAGCAATGAAGGCAGGGGGAGAAAATTACTTTTAACCCCGCCTTCGTTGACTTGGTGGAGTACTAGCTACTGTTACAACTTAGAAACAGTTTACATCGAGGGGGGGTACAACTTCCCAAGGTTCTAAACCATTAAAGAGTTAAACAGTAGCAAAAGCAAAGCTAATCTTGAACGATTAACCTATAACGAATATCCTTGAAGGAGTAAAATATGAGCAAAAGTCTGAAAATTGTCAAATCTGTTGATTGCGAGACTGTCTCTAATACCCATTACGATGCTGTAATCGTGGGAGCAGGAGTAGCTGGAGCAATAGTCGCCAAACAATTGAGCGAACAGGGGAAGCGAGTTCTAATCCTTGAGGCGGGAACCGGTAAAGGTTTAACCCTGGAGGGCTTTCAAAGTTACGTTGAAACCTTCTACAGTGCTGTGGCAAAGAATGCCAACGCCCCGTATCCCAAAAATCCCAATGCTCTTAGCCCTACCGATGGTGTTAATGGCTATTTTGAAGAGAAAGGTCCCCTGCCTATTAGCGGTTCCTATACACGGATTACGGGTGGGACAACCATGCACTGGGAAGGAAAAACCCTACGGATGTTACCGGAGGATTTAAAGTTACGCAGTAAATACGGACATGGCCTTGACTGGCCAATTAGCTGTGAAGAACTGTGGCCCTACTATCGTAAAGCAGAATATGAGATTGGGGTTTCTGGGAACACAGAAGAACAAAAAGAACTCGGCATCACCTTTGAGCATGATGATTATGTCTTCCCCATGAAAGAACTTCCTCCTTCTTACTTGGATAAGAAAGTTAGAGAGAAAATTCATGGGACTGAAGTTCCATTCAATGGCGAAAACATTCCATTAAACCTTAGTACTTTTCCCCAAGGGCGCAATAGTGTACCTAACCCTGATTACAAACAATACAACAATGGTTACGACTTTGTTCCCGATGGAGTTGCCAGTGTCAATCCTATTGAGTATGGGGAACGGTGCCAAGGAAACGCCAACTGTGTACCGATCTGTCCGGTTCAAGCGAAGTATGATGCTCGAAAAACCCTAAATACAATAGCGTTTCCCGAGCGCGTGCATCTACTTACCCAGGCTGTAGCCTCTGAGGTGGAAATCGATCCTGAAACAGGACGTGTTACTGCTATTCACTATAAGCACTATCGGGATAAGAACTCTCCGGAACATACCATTGAAACTGCTAAGGGCGATCTGTTTGTGCTGGCAACCAATGCGGTGGAAAATGCCCGATTGATGCTCGCTTCTCAACTGCCTAGCACCAGTGGACTGATGGGCCGTAATCTAATGGATCATCCCTTCATTTTAGCTTGGGCTTTGATGCCTGAAGTTACTGGTACTATGCGAGGTCCCCTTGTTACATCAGGAATCGGAACATTTCGTAAGGGTGATTTTCGTAAGCAACAATGCGCATTTGCAATTGATATCCACAATGATGGTTGGGGATGGTCGGGTATTGGTGCCACTGATGTGGTGCGAGATGCTATTGATAAGAAAAATAAGTATGGATCTAAACTTCGTCAGGAACTGATAGATCGGATCTCACGGCAGCTAATGCTAGCCTTCATGTGCGAATTACCCGCCGAAGCCAGTAATCGAGTCAGCATCGATCCGCAGTATACCGACCAACTGGGTAATTATCGTCCTGTGATTCACTTTGACATACCTGATTACTGTAAAAAGACAATGGCTTACGCCCGAAACCTCTCTCGTACTATCTTCGAGCGTTTGGGAGCAGAAGACTATACCCATTACGACAAGTCAGACCCGGCCTATTTTGAGTATGATGGTGAAGGCTACTGGTTCCGAGGAGGAAACCACTTTTCGGGAACTCACGTAATGGGGACGACTAAAAACAACTCGGTTGTTGATAGAAATCTGCGTTCTTGGGATCATAAGAATCTCTACTTACTTGGTTCGGGAAGTATGCCCTCCATTGGTAGTGGCAATACTACATTGAGTATCGCCGCGCTGAGTTTTTTGGCTTCTGAACAGATGCTTAAGGACTTGAATACTTAAGATTTAAAACAACAAAGCACACTAATTCCACAATCCTTGAAAATATTGCCAATAGAGGTATTATGACCACCACTCGTTTAAGGTTGATTACAACGATTGAAGACTTGCATTACTATCTGATCCAAGCCATGATGATAGAACATGCAACCATCCCCCCTTACATGACTGCTCTTTACTCCTTGAAGCCAGGATCGAATCTAGAAGCTTTCCATATTATTCGATCTGTTGCTGTGGAGGAAATGCTTCATTTAACCCTAGTGGCTAATGTATTTAATGCAGTTGGGGGAAATATAGAAGGCAAGTTGACAGATCCTGAATTTGTGCCCAAATATCCAACTAGGATACCCACCGGAGAAACAGACTTTGAAGTTTCCTTACAAAAGTTTTCCCCAGATACTGTAGACACATTTCTCAAGATTGAACGTTCTAAGGAAGTTGATGAAGACAAACCCTTAGTCGTCTCTCGAGCCAGGCAAGAATTTTTGAAAGTTCTCGGTTACGATCCGACTTACAGCTACTACAGCATTGGGCTGTTCTATGCAGAGGTCATCCGTGGTTTACAGGCACTGCATCGAGAGATGGGCGACGATCTCTTCTGTGGCGATCCTAATAAACAAATTACTCGTGAATATTACTATGATGGTGCAGGAGAGATCGTCCCAGTGACGGATCTTCGCTCTGCGATCCGGGCATTAAAGGTAATTCAAGAACAAGGTGAAGGTTCTAGAACGGGAGCTATCTATGATGCAGAAAGAGAACTTTGCCATTACTATCGTTTCCAACAACTAAAATTAGGTCAATACTATGTGGTGGATAAGAACAATCCACTGGAGTCGGATCAACCCGATCGTCCTACAGGTGAAACTTTTACCGTAGATTGGGATGCTGTTTATCCCGTCTTGGATAATGCTAAACTGAGCGATTATCCTGAAGGTTCAGAGTTATACACTAATGCCCAGGAATTTCAACAAGCTTACAGTCAGTTTCTAGCACAGATTGAATTTGCCTTTAATGGTAATCCTCAGAAGTTACTTCCTGCGGTGGGGAGCATGTTCCGACTCAAGGAATTGGCTACTAGTTTGATTCGTAACCCCATTCCAGGAAAGGATGGCTTTAATGCTGCTCCTATTTATCGGTTGGACTAAAGAGCAGAAGTCGGCAGTCAAATTTGTTCGATCCAATTGAATGCGAGCAACGAAAAGCTAAAAAATTTGTGGAGGTAAATAACGAGTGGATATTGATACACCTAAATTTATGGAGTATTTCCTAGATTTCTCCGTAGCAGTCACCGGATTTTCTCGGTTCCATCTTCAAGGAACTGGCCAAGCTTCCCTTTACTTTGACACCATTCGGGGCATCATTGGTGGCGAAATGTTTCGAGAATTGCTACAAACCTTTCAGGATGGTGGTGTGGATGATATTCTGATATCAGCGAAATTAGGACCTATCGCCCGCAACATCATTAAATTATGGTATATGGCTACCTGGGAGCAACTACCCGATGCATGGCGGGAGACATTTGGTAGCAGGCAAAATGATAGCACTTTTATTGTCAGCCCACATGCCTATCCAGAAGGACTTTTGTGGTCTGCTATTGGCGTTAATCCTCCTGCTGCAAAGGCACCAGGATATGGTACCTGGAGTGAACCCCCTTCAATTTTACTTAGTTAACTTGTTCAAAGCTGTAACCAGCTTATATTCTGAAGCTTCACTTTGAAGCTTATAGTAGCACAATTGTCTTAAACAGACTCTAACAAAAAATCAAACCTAAAGGTCAAATATGAACATTAAAGCTTGGTTTCGTAAACTTTCTGCCATTGCCCTGATCGCGATCGTCAGCTTGACGATATCCGCTTTGCCAGCTAAAGCTTTTATCCGGGGTAATACACAGATCGATCTAGTTCACTTGAAAGCGACAAATGAATGTAATCAATGCGATCTATCGGGAGTAGATTTATCGGGAACCGATTTATATGGCAGCGCCCTTCTTGAAGCTAATCTATCAGGAGCTAATCTATCGGGAGCTTTACTGAATGATGCCAAGCTAAAAGGAGCCGATCTAACGGGAGCAAATCTATCCAACGCCATACTTATGGGTGTAACCTTGTCGGAAGCCAATCTAACAAATGCCGATCTAACCCAGGCAGACTTGTACAATGCTCTCATGGATAGTACAACATTATCGGGAGCAGATCTAACAGATGCCGATCTAACCTCGGCTATTTTATCTAAAACGGATTTGTCTAATGCTGCTGCTGAAAATGTCAACTTAGATCAAGCAATTTTAAATCAAGCTAATCTATCGGGAGCAAATTTTACCCATGCCAAAATGAGAAATGTTAGGTTAGCGGATGCCACACTTGAAGGAACCAAGCTGTTTGAAGCCGATCTATATCGTGCTGTTATGCCTGACACTACTATCTATAATGGCGATGTCTCACAATTCGGTGCTTATCAGTAGCAGTCAATTATTAAATTAAATATTTTTAGGCGTTGCTGAATATGACGGATGAAGTGATGATTTCCTATTGTTACCAGACGTAAGAATCCGCTTAATTCAGCAACGCTGATTTCTAACTGCATTATCAACTTCTTAGTCTCATAAAAGGATGCACCAATGTTAAAACAAATTAGACGTTTGTTGATTTCCGTTGTCATTTTGATGTTATTCAGTATTTCAACTCCACTGTCTGCCAAAGCTGTGACAATCGATCCTCGATATCGTGGGTTGCCTTTGGAACTTTGCCGAGTTACAGATGCCATTGATCCTACCTTTGAATCCGATAATGTTTATTTGGGGATTACTCCCACAGGTTGGAGCAATAGTGACGATACTAGTATCGATCTGGTTCCTCCTATCCCTTACCAGCAGATTCTCAGTGAAATGCAACTGGCTGACTTCAAAGGTTCCCAAGTGTCTCCTAAATATCCTGAAATCGATATTTTGCATGACGAGTTAGCATTGCGTGATTTGAAGATTTCTGAACCTTGGGTAGGAACTAAGTTCACCACGGAAAAGGGCGAAGTTAGCAAGGAAATATTCCATGAACAGATGGACTATATGAAGAGCCTGGGTGATAGGGCTAGCAATGTCATTGTAGTGGCTGAGCTAGGTGGTGCGGTCCATCAACTACCTGTCGAGCCCTTAAAGAACAGACCTACTTTTAGCGACGAACAATGGAATAAATTGACTAAGGGATTAAATGAGATAGGAAAAGAAGCATATGAAGGAGGAATGACGTTAGTTTACCATCCCCATGTGGGAACAGGAGTGGAAACTGCAGAGGATATCGATCGGTTAATGGAAAACACCAATCCTAAATATGTCAAATTACTCCTTGATACTGGTCATCTTTACTACGCAGGAGCCGATCCTCTTAAAGTTACCGAAAAATATGCCTATCGCATTGGGCACGTTCACTTAAAAAACATTCGTAAGGACAAGCTAGATTACTCTAAACAAAACAAGCTTAGCTTTATAAACTCCATTAAAGAAGGAGTGTTTACCGTTCCTGGTGATTGCACTGGGGTGATTGATTTTGAGCCAATTTTCCAAACACTTGCCGATTTAAAATATGAAGGAGAAAGTAAAGCATATAAAGGATGGTTAGTAGTTGAAGCCGAACAAGATCCAAACAAAGCCGAACCTTTGCTATATGCTCAGATAGCTCGTAATTATCTACGTCAAGTTACTGGTTTGTAGTGGAAGACTGGTTGATTAATATAGCCTTTTTCCTTTGAGTTAAATACTTCTGTTGTGGTGCGGGCATGTTTGACTGTTGCCAAGTACGAACAGGATTCTCGTACCACAATATTCCAGTGTATTGCACTCAAACGAAAATTATTGCCCCCTTTCTCATTATTTTAAGTCCTAAAAAAACCTTCAAAAACAGAGAAATGTCATGTCAGATAGCGATCAGTCGCACGGCTGCGCCGAACGCGAAGAAATTAGAAGAGTATTCGAGGAAGTCTATGCTCAAAATGTGAGAACTAAGGATTTTCAAGGTTACGGCGAGATGTATACCGAAGCTGCTCTCTGGAAAACAAACCACTCAAAACTTATGGGACAAAGCACTAGTAGTCTGTCCCATTAATTTTGATGGGTATTTCCCAGTCGTCAAAAGAGCGACTTTTGCTATTAGAATGAGACTGACAGTCCCAGGCGGGTATGCGAGAAAACCTATCATATTTTATGGGACAAACCACTAGTGTCTCATTAGTTTTGACGGGTTCGTTTTCTTTCAAACGTCCCCAGACGTAGCACAGAAGAAGTCTCTACACCCATCAGAATTAATGGGACAGAACACTAGTCCATTTGATTTATTTTGACTGGTTCGTTTTTCCGCAACCGTGTAGAGACGTAAAATTTTACGTCTGGGACAAACCATCGGAATAAATGAATCCTATCAATAAAAAACTATTATTCACAAAGGAGAACAGGAGAACATGAGTAACACTCGCGATATTTACCTGAGCTTTTTTATGTTTACCACGGATATGAAACCCGATGATTCAAAATATCGGGAAATCGTCGTCAAGCATATTAAAAAGCTAAAAAGCTTCGGTTATACAGGGTTTGAGTTTCCCATTGCCCCCACCTTTCCCCTAGATTACGAGAAAGATGTGAAAAGCTATAGTAATCTACGGGATTATTTGGATGAGCAAGGATTATCGGATGTTGCAATTGCGACTAACGTCATGGCAACGCGAACCTACGATCCAAGTTCTGCCTATCGACAACAACAGCAAGAAGCTTTGGAATATCTGAAATCAAGGGTTGATATTACTCACGCTTTGAGGGGGAAAATTATGATGGGCCCCATTGTAATTCCCTATGGTGATTTTCCTACCACAGACTTTAATGAGCCTATTTGGAGCGATCGATTACAGGATGAGTTAGTAAAGCGTTATAAAAATGCTCAACCTATTCTCAATCAATTAGGTGAATATGCAGAAACAAGAAACGTTAAATTAGCGATCGAACCGATTACCCATTGGGAAACTCCTGGTCTTAATAAATTGTCTCAATTAATTGACTTTCTTAAAGGCGTGAAGAGTAAACAGGTGGGTGTTGTGATTGATAGCGCCCACGAAACTCTTGATGGAGATGGACCAGAAATGTTTAAAGAATATGTTGCCTATTTAGCTAAAGAGGGACGGCTTCATTATATCCAGGTTTCTTCTCCCGATCGCGGAGCCGTTGACACCAGCTGGATACCTTGGCAATCTTTCTTAGAACCAGTTTTACAAGTTTATCAAGGACCGATCGCCGTGGAAATCTTTAATGCCATTCCTGCCTTTCTCGATGGGCTGCGACTGACACGACGCAAGTTTTGGATACCAGGGGAAGATGAAGAAAATTCCTATCCTAGTGCCTATGACATTGCACAAAAAGCTATCCAAGCGACTGAACGAGAACTAAAGAAAATTAAAATTCTCGAAATTTCTAACTGTTAAGTTAAGATTCCCAAGTAGACGGACAAAAATATTTACTGTAATTTCCGCTTCGCTTTATTCGCAATGACATTATGTAATTAATTCTGTCCGACTACTTAACTGCTTGAAAATTGTAATGCTTGTGCCTTTAGATCTGATTTCAGACTTGAAAAGATATGATCGTAGCTAGAAGATTAACTCAACGAATACGGATTATCCGATTTTTTCTCACCATTGTTCTCGCCTTAAGCCTAGCTTTATGCGGTTGGGGAAAGGCGATCGCCGATACTGCGAGTCAAGAAACAATGGGAGCCTGGGAAACTATTCCCATGCCACCCCAGAAAGATCGTATGCAGTCTGTCCATACCACCCTCTTGCCCAATGGTAAAATTTTAATGGTTAGTGGTAGCAGTTTTCGCAGCTTTCTTAAGAAGGAGAAGAAGGAGAATGGTGAATATGAATACAAATTTGTTGAGGGTGTAGATCCCAAAAAGCAGGAGTATTTTAATAATTCTGGGTTATTCGATCCTGCAACAGGGACATTTGAACACATTCCCTCGCCTCCTTCCCTGTTATACGATGAAGAACTCAAAGCTGAGACAGGCAACGATTTGTTTTGTTCTGGTCAGGTGCAGTTATCTAATGGTAATGTGTTATTTGTGGGGGGAACAGGACGTTATTATCCTGGAGGGGCTTTTACCGGATCGAAGTGGTTGCAGCTTTATAACTGGCGCACGGAAGAATGGTCACAACTGGATCTGATGAAAGACGGGCGTTGGTATCCGTCTATTGTCACTCTCCACGATGGCAAGCTAGCAATTTTCTCTGGTTTAAAATTTGGCACACCAAACCAAATTAATCCCAGTTTAGAAATTTACGATCCCGAAACCCAAAAAATTATTAAGTACATCGATCTCACACGAGTCAGAAATAGTCCCTTTAACACATTAGTGGAAAATGAAGATGTTTACGATAGTATTGACCTTTATCCTCGCATCTTTCCCTTAGCCGATGGAAGGCTTTTGATTACTGGAGATGACGCGGGTATTGCGGGGGTATTAGTGCCTCACTTCAGTAAAAAAAGCTATCTAATGACCATTAATGAGACTGGATCGGGAGAAGTATCTGTTAGTTTTGAAGTTGGTCCTGATAGAATAGAACCTTCTAAAGCTTACGGTACTGCTCTACAAATTCCCGATTCCGAAGACGTATTGTTATTTGGTGGAATTATCGGTACCAACAGTATTAGTTTTGGACGGGATGGTAATACTAAAGGCTTTCCTGAAGGCAGTCGAGTAGCTAACAGTTTACAACATTGGATTTCCCCAGAAAATAGTGGAGAGAAGAACGGTAAATGGGAGATAGTTTCTAAGTTTCTCGATAAACCGAGAGCTAATTTACAGGCTGTAATTTTACCCACCAAAGAAATTTTAGTAATCAACGGGGGTGAATTTCCTGAATACAAACCCATCTACGAACCTTTGTTGTTGACTCCTGATGACAATGAAAATGGGGGCTATAAAAAGCGATCGCTAACATCGGCTTATCTTCCCAGGCTCTACCATAACGGAGCAGTTTTATTACCAGACGGGCGGGTATTTATTGTGGGAGGAAATGCTAACCGAGCTGCAATCGAAGAAGACGGAACTGTTCATGTGGATGTTATCGGCGATCCTAAGACTTTTTTCAGTTTTGCCAAGTTAACAAATAAATCAGGGGAGCCTGAGATATTTGACATCGATACTTTTTACCAAGATCCACAACATTATTTTGTCAAGAGGGATGAGAAGGATAAGGAGGATAAGAAGGATAAAGAACCCTTTGTTCCTGCAGAAATATGGCAACCAGAGATTTTTAGTCCTCCCTATTTATTTAAGCCAAGGCAACGTCCTGAAATTCTCAGCGCACCTGATACCCTTAAATATAATCAATCTGCGATCATTCAAGTTAAACAAAGCACAGAAAATGGTTCTCTGGTTCTGGTGAAACTAGGATCTGTTACCCATTCATTTGATTATGGACAACGGTTAGTTACTTTACATCAACAAAAGTCAAGTGATTTATCTATGTCAAATAGTATGCCGATGATGAATCTCCCAGAAGATGAGACATTGATAGAATTTGAAACACCCACCAACGCCCATCTATATCCACCAGGATACTACATGATGTTTTATCTCAATGACATTGGCAAACCTTCTATCGCCAAAATTGTCAAACTTGAAGCGTAATTGTTCGGTTAACCTTCGTTAGCTGTTAAGACAAGTGAGTTCCTGGTATGGATTAAAGGAACTATAGACAAGGTAATTTAGCTTTCAGAGCTACTTACTTTGCCTCTAAGATGTAGCAAAATTAAATCAAAAGACTACAAACATATGGCACTGACAGAAGCAGATTTACAAAATCTTCCCGAAGACGGAATCGATGCAGAAAATCCGGGTAAGTATGAAACATTACTTAAAGATTTACAGGGAAATATTTTGAAAGGGCATGGAAGAGAGCACAGCCGGCATCTTTTTTTACAATGGAAACCCGATGGAGTTAATCAAGTAAAACAATGGATAAAAGACTTTGCCACAAAATATGTAACATCAGCTAAGAAGCAAGCAGAAGAAGCCCGAGAATATCGAGACAATCAAACACCAGGGGAAATATTCGCCAATATTTTCTTTAGTCGTAAAGGCTATGAAGCACTCTTGTTCGATCCCTTTGATGTTCCCAAAGATCAGCCCTTTACTATGGGGATGAAGAATAGTCGAATTCAAGAAATGTTAAAAGATCCGGAGGTTAAAGACTGGGAACAAGGCTATCAAAATGATATTCATGCCTTAATTTTAATTGCCTATCACGATGAAAACAAATTATCGCAAGCTGTGGAACAAATTACTCAAGAGCTGCGTCAAGTTGCTGAAATTGTTCACCGAGAAGATGGCTTCGTTCTTAGAAATGAAGATAATCAAGTCATAGAACATTTTGGCTTTGTGGATGGGGTAAGTCAACCCTTATTTCTCAAACGAGACATTGTTAAAGCTCGAACCAAGGATTGTGATTTTAGTCAATGGGATTCTAGAGCTTCCTTAGATATTCTTCTAGTTAAAGATTACAATGGCAAAACAGAAGATAGTTATGGCAGCTTTTTGGTATATCGTAAATACGAGCAAAATGTTCCACTGTGGAAAGAATATGTACAAGAGCTTACCAAAAAGTTGGGTAAGAATCCGGATGATAAGGACAATCTTTTATATGCTGGTGCTATAGTAATGGGACGTTTCCCAGACGGAACTCCAGTCACCCAGTCTGATATCCCTACCCATGCTGATACCCCAACTAATAACTTTAATTATGATGCTGATATTAAAGGGATGAAATGTCCATTTCAGGCTCATACTCGGAAAACTAATCCTAGAGGAGATACAGCCAGAGTAGAGTCTTCTCAAAATGACGATGTAGATTTCGCGATCGAGAAAAACCATCGTATTGCCCGTCGAGCTATTAGTTATGGTGAAAAAGACATCGAAAAGACTAAATGTACAGGATCGGGATTGCTGTTCCTCTGTTTTCAAGCGAATATTGACAATCAGTTCAATTTTATACAACAGAGATGGGCTAATCCCGATCGCTTTGTGAAAGTCGGTGTAGGTTGCGATCCGCTAATCGGGCAACCCGGTTGCACCCAGGATTCACCTGTACAACATAAATGGCCTAAAAAATGGGGTGAAGCCGATACCGTAGATTATCCTTTTCAGAAATCGATTACGATGAAAGGTGGAGAATATTTCTTTGCTCCGAGCATCAGTTTTCTCCAAAGTTTAAGTTAGGGCTCCCTTTTACCAAAATATTGAATCAGAGAAGAAAAACATGACACAGATTGAACAAACCCAAGAAGGAAAAAGACTCGTAGAAAATCGTCAGAAAACTAATGATTGGAAAAAGTGGGGCCCTTATGTGAGCGATCGCCAATGGGGAACTGTACGAGAAGATTATAGTAAAAATGGTAGTGCATGGGACTATTTCCCCCACGATCAAGCCCGCTCCCGTGCCTATCGTTGGGGTGAAGATGGCATTGCAGGAATTTGTGATAACTACCAACAGTTATGTTTTGCCATTGCCCTTTGGAATGGTGCAGATCCAATTTTAAAGGAAAGGCTGTTTGGTTTAACCGGTGGTAATACCGATCCAGGTAATCATGGAGAAGATGTTAAGGAATATTACTTTTATCTTGACAATACTCCTACTCACTCATATATGAAGTGCCTTTATAAATATCCTCAAGCTGAGTATCCGTATGATAACTTAGTTTCTGTAAATGGGGGAAACGGCAAACAAAGCCCAGAATACGAACTTCTGGATACAAAGGTATTTGAAGAAAATCGCTATTTTGATGTTTTCGTAGAGTATGCTAAAAATACTCCCGAAGATATTTTGATTAAAATCAGTGTTACTAACCAAGGGCCAGATCAAAAAACGCTAAATCTTCTCCCTACCCTCTGGTTCCGTAATACTTGGTCTTGGAGATTGTTCTATGTCGATTCTAAATTTAAAACTGATTTAGATCGTAGTCATTTTTCAGAAGAGCTAAAACAAGAATTTCAACGCAACGGAATAAATTGCTCCGGGGTTGAAGTTAAGATTCAAAGCCCAGGAAGTGAATGGCTGATCGTCGATGGAAAAAACCAACAAACCTATACGGTAAAGACAATTACGGTAAAGACAAACTATCAACAACTCATCGTTTATCCTGAAAAACCATCTGTTCGTGAAACTAAATCTAGTTCCGAATTTAGTGTAGTAGAAGCATATACTCCAGGAATACCCGGCTCTGAATCTGGGCTCAAAAAATGGCTGTATTGTCAAAAGCCGCAAGAAATGCTGTATACAGAAAATGAAACAAATAAAGCTAGATTTAAGTGGGGTTGTAATATTTCTAATTACGTTAAAGACAGCATAAATAATTATGTTGTTGGTAAGGATAATAAAGCAGTTAATCCCAATAAAGAAGGAACAAAAGTCTCAGCCAACTATGAATTGACTATTGCTCCTGGAGAAACCAAGACAGTTTATTTGCGACTGTGCGATTCAGAAAACTTGACAACACCTTTCGATCAGTTTGACACAATCTTTCAAAACCGCAAAAGTGAAGCGGATGAATTTTATCAAGCTGTCAATCCTCATAAAAAAATATCTGATGACATACGTGATGTACAGCGTCAGGCATTTGCGGGAATGTTGTGGAGTAAGCAATTTTATTACTACGTAGTTCACCAGTGGTTGAATGGAGATCCAGCTGGCCCAACACCGCCGTCAGAACGTAAAAATGGTAGAAATCATGAATGGACTCATCTGTATAGCGAGGATATTATCTCCATGCCCGATAAATGGGAATATCCTTGGTTTGCTGCTTGGGATTTAGCTTTCCATACTATTAGCTTCTCTTTAATAGATCCAGATTTTGCGAAAAATCAACTTCGTCTTTTGATGCGGGAATGGTATTTGCATCCTAACGGTCAAATTCCAGCCTATGAGTGGAATTTTGGGGATGTAAACCCACCTGTTCATGCATGGGCTACCTGGCGAGTGTATGAAATTGACGAGAAAATGAAAGGCGAAGGCGATGTGGATTTTCTCGAAGAAGTTTTTCAAAAATTAAATCTTTACTTCACTTGGTGGACTAATCGTAAAGATGTAGATGGTAAGAATATTTTTTCTGGTGGGTTTTTAGGTTTAGATAATATTGGTCCAATTGATAGAAGTAATCTCAAACCTGGTGAAACCATCGAGCAAGCAGACGGTACTGCTTGGATGGGAATGTACTGTCTCAAAATGCTCAGAATAGCTGCAGAATTAGCCAGAAAAACGAAAAAGCCTGTTTATGAAAGGATGGTATCAAACTATTTTCTGCATTTTCTGTTGATTGCTGATGCTATGAATAAAATTGGAGGAAATGATGTAAAGCTCTGGAATGAACAAGAAGGTTTTTATGAAGATGTATTGATGACAAGCCACCAAGCTATTCAGGTAAAAGCACGTTCGATGGTAGGTTTAATTCCCTTATTTGCCGTTGAAACCCTGGATGAGGCTATACTGGATGAATTTTGCTCCGAGGAGTTCAAAGAGCGTTTTGAGTGGTTTATGAAAAATCGTTCAGACCTCACACAGCATGGTAACATTAGTATAATAAGGCAGAAAGATTCAAAAATACTTCTATCACTTGTTAACCCTCAAAGACTTAAGAGAATCCTCACGAAAATGCTAGATGAAAGTGAGTTTTTGAGCGAGCACGGTATCCGTTCTGTTTCAAAGTACCACGAGCAACATCCCTTCATTCTACATTTTGATGGACAAAATGGAAGTGTAGATTACGAACCAGCAGAATCTAGAATTAACTTATTTGGAGGTAATTCTAATTGGCGCGGCCCAATTTGGATGCCGGTGAATTTCTTGCTTGTTGAGTCACTGCAAACTTTCGATTACTTTTTGGGTGAACAATTCACAGTGGAATATCCCACCCGAAGCGGCGATGAAAAGAGTCTGTGGGATGTTAGCACGGATTTATCTTATAGGTTAATCAAAATTTTCCTTAAAAATAGTGACGGCGATCGCCCTGTTTACGGAGGAAGCAAAACAATGTTTGGTGCAAGCAATAAACTTCAAACCGATGAAAATTGGAAAAATTATATCTTGTTCTTTGAGTATTTTCACGGTGACAATGGTGCCGGACTTGGAGCTAGTCATCAAACAGGTTGGACGGGTTTAGTTGCTAAACTGATTCAGCAGTACGGAGAATATTCCGTTCAAAGTAATTCACCTGATACTGTTCCAAATCAATCTAAAATTACTCCGGTATAAGATCTCCTATTAGATTGGGTTTCACTTTGTTCAACCCAACGCTCGTGTTGGGTTGTACCGTTCAGCTTAGAGGAAGACTCAGCTACACAAGACGCTAAGGACATCTTGACGGATGAACAGGCAGTGTAGCGCAGCGCTACGTTTATCAAATGCCACTTCCTTCCTACAGGGCGTATGTGTTCCGATAGGGAGTAGCTTCCCAACAAAACCATTTTTCGGTAATCACCAGGAACTCGATAGGAGTAACCCTTGCTGATTGTAAGTATGAATGAGTCTTAACTGTCGATATCGTAGATTATCCTTTTCAGAAATAGATTACGATCGGAGGTAGAGAATATTTATCTAAAAATCTATGAGTATGGAAGCGGCGCACCTTTAGTGTGCCGAGGAAATACGAAGTAAAGCGCAAAGTCTCCCGGAAGAAGATTCAAGGGGGCGAGCTTTGCGAATTTATTCGCCGTAATCTTTAATTATCTCTTTAACAGCGGCTCTTAACTTATCACTCCAGCCAGGTATAAGTTTAAGGGCTTCTTTGTCTTCATGGGTAAGTTTTAGTCCAATATGAGCGGTTAAAGGTTTATCCCCTGCGGCTAGAAATCCCAGCTTGTTACCTTCCGAGTCCCTTTGTGGCAAACGGCGAAATCCCCTCGCCTGATAGCTGGGGTAAGCTTAAATACTGATAGCAGTTCTTGATAAACTATTTTCTGTAAGTCCCTTATAAAAAAAAATGTAGATAATCATAAAATTCACATTTTTAGATGATGGGTTAATAAATGCCCTTAGGTCGTGATAATGGAAGACGAAGACGATTCAAAACAAAGTGATAATTTGCCTTTTGTTCCAATGTGGCAAGGCTTCAAGCTATTTTGTGGCGAACAATCTCAAAAATTACATCTGAAGGGAGCAAATCATGCTCTTATTCCATTATCTCAAGGAGAGGTTGGGGATGTTGTATGTATTGTAGAAATCCAGATCGTAAACTGCATCGACTATTTATTCAATATGGGATTGATACCTGGAACTGAATTGCAAATTATTAGCACAAGTGCAACTGGTGATGTGGTTGTAAACTTTGATGATAAATGCCTGGGCTTGGGTGCAGATATGGCTAACGGCATTTTTGTCAGAAGATTTTCATAATTAATTTTTAGGCCTTGCTGATTGAAAGTATGAATACGTCTAAACTAGAAGCACAAAACCCTATAAAAACCTTGTTCAATAATGCTAAAAATTTAATAATATCAATATTTTTGCTATAAGTTAGATAAATCCAACCCTCTGGCACCGGTGCAAGAGGGTGAATCATTTATATTGTCTTCAGAGCAATATTTATAATTGGTATTCCAATTGGCACAAATTGAGAATTATTAGTGATAAGTTAGTAAAATATTATTTATTACGATCGCGATTGCCTCCGGCACCAGCGAAGCTGATCGTGACTTTAATAGTTATTGATATATTTTATTAATAAGGAGGAGTGTAATGAGGGGTGATGATGATTTAGATAAAAGCCCCGAAAAATCACCATCTGGGCAATGGCAAGGATTTAAATTCTTTTGCGGAGACTCTGGTGAGGAGTTGTATGAGAACTCTACCATTTCAAATTTTTCAGAATCTAATGACATTATTCCTCTGTCTCAAGCTAGGGCGGGAAATATTGTCTTGATTGTAAAACTCTTAAATATAGGCTGCGTTGAAGATTTGCGAAATATGGGGTTCCTTCCCCAAAAGGAGATTCAGGTTATCAGCCGTACTACCACTGGTTCCGTTGTCGTTGTTTTAGAAAATCAACGTATAGGTTTAGGTAAAGACATGGCTAAAAGTATTTTGGTGAGAAAAGCAATAAAAGTATAAGTACAATAGTTTTCAGATTTTTTTTAGTTGGAAGTTTTATAAGCACTCCCAACTAAATATTACGCTCAACTCCTGAATTTTGATTATGGAGATCTAAAGTTATAAGCTCCATTGCTGAGGGCAATTTTTTGGGATGAGTTTTAAGCATCGTTCCAAATTGAAAGATGATTGAGACAATGAAATTTAGAGGATTTTTATCTAATCAGTCTCTCATAATCCACAATATAAAACCCTGCTCGTGGGGATAACCTATGTTAACTATATGTTTTGCTTGTTTATGGATTTCGATGATATTGATGTTTCTGATTAGTGCCCTACAAGCCTTGAAACATGGAATAACTCATCTAAAAACACTGCATCAAGTTCCTTGTTCTAAATGTGATTTTTTTACCAATGACTATCGCCTGAAATGCACGGTGCATCCCATAAAATCTTGTACCGAACAAGCAATTAATTGTGTTGACTTTGAACCGAAAACTAAAGCTATTAATATTAAACAGCGTTCTTGGTGGAAGTTACGAAAATTTATTTAAGGCGACAGAAACCTGCCGCCTATGGCTAAAAGCTAACTGAGAATACTTGTAGGGTTAACCATATCGTCGTTTTTAAAGTCAAACCCTGCTTCTGTTAAACGGGCGCGGCTAGCATGCCATATATGTCCGCAGAGAAATAGGCTTGCTAGAACAATATGAAAACTCACTAACCATCCCCGAGAAGATACTAAATCTGGAGAGGATTCGATCATCTTTGCCGCACCGTAAAATACTTGGGGATAAACGGTGTCATTAAAAAAGGCAAAAGTTGCAGCTAGAAAGCCCATGTATGCTAGTGCGCCTAAACTGTAAGATAAATAAGCCTCTCCAGACCAAATTAATACTTTTTCTGCCCAGGCAAATGGCTTACTTTTGATGTGCCAAAAACCACCAGCAATGCATATTAAACCAACCCAAATATGACCGCCAACGACATCTTCTAAGTTATCGACAGCCGCCATACCTGTAGCGCCATGAACCGGAAATAAGTAGCTAAAAATTCTAAATGGATTAAGTGTTGGATTAGTAATTACTCGCACATCACCACCTACTCCGACACTAGGATCAAATAATCCACCAGCAAGCATTGCTTTTGCCACTAACAACCAAGCTCCGACACCTAAAAGGATAAGATGAATTCCTAAAATACTGGTCATCTTATCTTTGTCTTTCCAGTCGTAGGCAAAAAAGCCCGCAAAACTAGAGTTTTCTGGCAATACACTCGGCCCTCGCAATGAGTGGAACATACCACCTGCGCCTAAAACGGCTGAGGAAATTAAATGCAATACGCCAATTATGTAATAGGGTTGAATGTCAACTACTGTTCCCCCTGCACCAACACCCAAACCGAGGGTTGCTAAATGTGGTAGTAAAATTAACCCTTGTTCGTACATTGGTAAATCCGGGTTAAAGTTCGACAATTCAAACAATGTCATTGCACCAGCCCAGAAGACTATCAAACCCGCATGAGCGACATGAGCACCCAGTAGTTTACCGGATAAGTTGAGCAAACGAGCATTACCACGATACCAGTCAACGTCCGTAAAGCTATATGTTTGATTTTGATTGGAAATTGAAGTTGCAGTCATGAAATTTCTTCAGTCAATATTAGTTTTTATCGGAGTTGCTCCGTTAAATTCATTGCCACGCTTCTGTGTCAGAATCAGAAAACACTACTCAACTTATTATCCGAAAGCTGATTTAACTTGCCCAGTCCAAGCTTTGATACGTTCCTCACTTAACTCGGATTGATTATCGTCATCAAGGGCAAGCCCACAAAACTTACCATCCCTCAACGCTTTAGATTCACTAAAATCATATCCATCGGTTGCCGTATAACCAACAGTTTTTCCCCCTTGTTGGGAAATCTTTTCTTCTAATATACCCATGGCATCTTGGAAATTATCTGCGTAACCAATTTGGTCGCCGGTACCGAAGTAAGCAACTGTTTTACCACTAAAATCAACCTCATCGAGATCTTCATAAAAGCCTTCCCAATCGCTCTGAAGTTCTCCAATATTCCAAGTCGGACAGCCAATAATCAGACATTCATACTCATCAAAATCATTAGTATCTGCATCTGCGATATCATGCATAGTCACACCATCACCAAAAGCATCCCGAATCATTTCCGCAGCAGATTCGGTTTTACCAGTTGTAGTACCGTAAAAAAGACCAATTTTTTTTGACATTTTGAGACTATTCGCTATTGACAATTGATTAACTGACAAATAATTATTGCAACTTTATACTATTAAGTTGTATCCACTCAAGCGTGAATAGGCGATGGAGAATTAAGGGAAAGAAAAACTCCAGCTATGGTAAAATATGTTACACACTCATCACCAGGTCGCGCATCTTTATACCCGATACTTTTGATTAATGCATATTCCTCTCAATAATTATTTTTATCAGCATATCAAGTTTTTGATAAATCTTCTCATTTATATTGTGAAGTTTTGTAAATATATTCATTAGAGCTTAGTTTTTAGCCTTCGGCTTAAAGTCGGTTTAGTAGTTCCCCACGAAGTATGCTCGCTTGCAGCCACAGTTTTTCATTCGTGTTTACCACTTTTAGGGCGGTGAAGTTTCTCATTTAGCATCAGTAGAGCCCCTACTACTCAACCAACCCAAAATTGACGGGTGAAGACTGTGAAGAGGAAGAGGGGGAAGAAAAAATATTTTCATTATTAACCCCGAATATTCACTTGGTGGACTACCTTTAGTTTATTTCGGGCTATTTTGACTACTACTAGTCTGTCCCATTAATTTTGACGGGTTTTGTCACATACCCGCCTGGGACTTATAGTCCCAGTCTAATAGATAAAGTCATATAAATATGACTAGAAAAATACTCATCAAAACGGCTGGGGACAAAGCACTAGTACTTCGGCACATTAATTTTGCTAGGTTATGAAGCCGATTGCTCCGGTTGGGTGTCGCTGCGCGCAACTCAACACGGATGTTGGGTTCCTAGTTTACTCTAACCTACAACTACCATTGTGCTACCCTTCATAACTTATGTGGTGGAACACTAGGTTAGGACTTACGCTACCGGAACATTTTCCTTGTAGGGGCACGTGACACTATGCTTGATTTCTAACCAAATAATAAGGCAATCAGGGTACGGCACCAACAGAGGTCTTGTGACAATTGCGTAAGTCCTGTAGGTAAAATGAGAGTATTTTATTTTAATAAGCGTGAAATGCGCTATATTTAATAATTTATTGATGATTGGCCAATATAAGAAACGATCGCCATTCTCACCCAAGCAATACCTTTTATTAATTATTTTTTCCGCTTGCCTTTTTGACAAGCATTACAATTAACCGTTTTTGGTTCAAAATCAATGCAACCAATAGCTTCTTCCAAACAAGCTTTATAAGGATGAATCGTGCATTTGAGGCGATAGTCATTAGTGAAAAAATCACAGCTAGAACAAGGAATTTGATGCAGTCTTTTGAGGTGTTTTGTTCCTTTATTTAGTATCAAGCAAAAACTAGCGATAGAAAAAATGACTATTGTCCAAGC
>JBCBQE010000012.1:0-24111 GCA_039820385.1 Cyanobacteria bacterium J06635_10 | reverse complement strand
CTGAAAACTCCTGCAAGTGATATTTCCACAGCAAGACAACTGATGTCAAACTTGATAAGTACTTTGCGTCAAGCAACAGCTAGTGGTGTAAAGCGAGTACTTCGCACTTCAAATGAAATTCATTCTTTAGAGCTTGCACCTAATTATCCCATAGCTCGTTGGCGTAATGATCCAGAAGTAGATAGAGAAGAAAATCGATTTTTTAGAACCCTGGTAACAAAAGCTCCTTTTTGGAATGATGTATTTGAAGAATTGAAAGCTGAATTTGATTTATCAGAAGTGATATATCAAGGAGAAGAAGTTAAAGGTATTGGGTTTGCTTTAGTTATCGATGGATTACCAGTTAGTTTTAATTCTGAAATACGCTGGGATACTAGTTATTTGAGCTTAGAAGTTATACGAATTGATGAAAATCAGAACCTAGTAAACGAAACTGTAGAAATAGTACATGCTAGTTGTCGAAATCATATAAAAGAACATAATAATTGGATTAAAAATAGATTTCGCACGCAAATTATTAATGGACAAGAACTTTGGAATAGAAGACAATAATTATTTCCCAATCTAGAATTTTGCGATGAAGTTTATAAGCAAATTCAGTCTTTAGATAATGGTAAACCAATTCTCAGACAAATATTAAAACGTTTATTTGAGCTTGAAGAATATTGTAAAAGTTGGAAAGTTGGAGCTTTTGATTTCGATGCTTTACCCAGTAAAGTGTCTCCGGAGAGTGAATCAAGACTTAAACAGTTTAATGACAAACTTTCTTTTAAGTGTTCTGATGGCAAAAAACGTCTATTTAGTTTACATGTACGCATGACACCAGGAGCATGGAGACTTCATTTTTGTACTGAATTAGGACCAGGAAAAATAATTATCGGTTACATTGGTCATAAAATTCAATAATATTTTCAAACAATGACAGACGAAGATAAATACTTTTTCTACTAACAAAAGCTGTTAAATTTTACTTTTAGAACTGACGGAATTTTCACAATATGAAACTTGGTGCGTGACACCACAAGCCCTATAATTTACTTGCAAACCTCTAGATGTGTCACTCACCCTACAATCTAATAATTGTTAATTGTTAATTGCTAATTGTTAATTGTTAACTACCTCATAAAAATGAAATATGCTGTAAATTTTCAGCAAAAAAATGACAGACAAAAAGCCCGTCTTTTATATTAGAAAAAAATTTACCTCACCCTGTGCTAACGTACATCCCTCTCCTTAGTAAGGAGAGGGAAAGAGGGTGAGGTTTCACTTCTTTCTCTACATCCACTTCGGTAAAGCCACTTCACAAGCTACAGGTAATTCATTCACAGCTTGCAATCGTGAATTTATAAACCTATTCATCCAATTTTGCAGATAAGCTCGATTTGCTGCTTGCTCGGAAGGATCGTTACTATCTGCCGGATGAGGCATTAATCCCACAATTGCAGCAGTAGTAACGCAGTACATTGATTTCTGGAAACTTTGACAGATTTGCACTAGTAAGTCATCTTCTCCTCGACGAGTTTGACGATAAATTTCGTGCAAATATTCGGGTAAATAGTGACGCATATCATGCATCAGTAATGTCGGAGGAATTCCCGCACCTCCTATTGGTAATGGATCTGCATATAATGCGCCGTATTGAAATCTTGCTTGATCTGGGGGAATTTGATAAGCTTGAGCATTATAGGAAACTGTACCGTGGAAAGGCGTTCCTCGAAAGAAAATCGCTTCCACATAAGGTACTGCTGTATCCATTAAGAAAGTTAAACCAACTTTTTCGGGAATGATTTCATACACTTCATTCCGAATTTTCACGGAGTAGGTAATTGGGTTACTCGCATTGGCAACTAAACCCGCTTTTACATGGTTTACAACTTGCGGAATTGATGTAATTTTACCTTTATTGTAGAGGTCTGATAAACTCATGAATGCATCAGACATGACACGCCAAAATTGACCTAAACCGCTGTAATAAGAGCAAACTCGTAATTGTTCAGTTAAAAATTCTGGAAACAGTTGGTTAACACCCAAAACTAAGGGGTTATTTTTAAACTTGGCGTTGATAACTGCTTCTGCTCTCTGTTTAAATTCCTTTGAATCTACATATTTATCTAATCCACCGCCACCGTGCCACAACATTGATTTCATACAATATTCGGCATATTCATAATTAATTCTGTCGTGTTGCCAGTGACGCAATAATTTCTTAAAATTAATATCGCCGTTAAAGTATTTAAAAAACGGAAAGAATACTAAAAATTGATTTTCGGCAAAGTAGATCAGATTCTTGGAATAAGCATCCAAAACTACACCGTAACTGTGAAGTACTCCTACTACTTCAATTAAGTTTTCTGGAGTATCGGGAAGTAGCGCATCTCCACTTAATAGGCGTTCAATAAATTCAACTAAAGGATGCTTGGTAGGTGTATTTTTTGCAGTAGTTCCCACCATAAGGGCTTCTCCTGAAAGATTAATAATTAAGGAATTGGGGATGGGGAGATAGGGAGATGGGGTGACAAGGAGACAAGGAGAAAAGATAGAATTTTAACCTTTAACCTTTGACCTTTTATTACTCCTAACTCCTAACATTTATTGTTATCTATTAAGAGACACATTTACAATGGGATTCTGTGTACTTATTATTGCGTTAGTTGTCGGTTCCGTCCAACGTGCTAGCCAATTTGGTTGGATACCAAAAACTACGATTAAAACTGCTAAAACTATAGCAGGGATTCGATCTGACCAATACACTCGTGGTAAATTGATTACTTGTTCCGATAAACGTCCGAAAAAGGTTTTACTCATCAGAATCAAGAAGTAAACAGCAGTTAAACCGGTTCCAATCATCGACAACAAGGTTTGCACTGGAAAGACTTCAAAACTAGCGCGAAATACGATAAATTCCGAAATAAATCCAACCATCCCCGGTATCCCAGCACTTGCCATTACTCCCAAAACCATTAAGCTTCCAATTAAAGGTAAGCCTTTTTCTGGGTTTAACAATCCTTGAATAACATCTAAATCCCGGCTACCTGCTTTTTTATAAATTACTCCCACTAATAAAAACAGTAGCGCCGAAATTAAACCGTGGCTAACCATTTGCATTACGATACCTAATATGCTTAAAGGTGTTGCAGCCGCCGCACCTAAAAGTATATAACCCATATGTGCTACAGAACTGTAAGCCACCATCTTTTTCATATCTTTTTGGGCGATCGCACAAGATGCACCGTAAAGTACGCTAATTACTGCCCAACCAGCCAACCAAGGACTTAATTCTGTCCAAGCTTCTGGTAAGATACACATTCCAAAGCGGATTATGCCGTAAGTTCCTAGTTTGAGCAGTATGCCAGCTAGAAGTACGGAAATTGGTGTGGAAGCTTCGACGTGAGCA
The DNA here is from genome assembly GCA_039820385.1 of Cyanobacteria bacterium J06635_10. Classification (GTDB taxonomy): domain Bacteria; phylum Cyanobacteriota; class Cyanobacteriia; order Cyanobacteriales; family Nostocaceae; genus Rivularia. The sequence goes on along the minus strand of JBCBQE010000012.1, from coordinate 20,717 downwards.
TCTGGGAGCCAGGTATGCAAGGGAACTAAGGGGATTTTGATACCGAAACCAATTAAAATCCCTGCCAATAGCAAGATTTGTGTCGCTAAGGGGATAGAGCTTGTTTGTAAGCCTTGCAAAGCAAAACTAGAGGCACCACTGAGCCAAACTAAACCGAGGAAACTTGCTAAAACCAGAATTCCCGAAACAGCAGTATAAATCAAAAACTTCGTCGCCGCATAACCCCGACGTTGCCCACCCCATATAGCAATTAACAAATACAGGGGAATCAATTCTAGTTCGTAAAATAGGAAAAATAACAATAAATCTTGCGATAAAAATGCTCCCACAACTCCCGCATTTAAAAGCAGTAACAAAGAATAATACAGTCGCGATCGCGATATAGATGTGTCACTACTATAAACGGCTATCCCTGTCAACAACGCATTTAATATCAACAAAGGCAAAGATAAACCATCGACCCCAATTTGATAATTCAGTCCCAACGCATCTATCCAAGGGATGAATTCGCCAAACTGTTGATTAACTTCATTAAGGTTAAACTGACTCGCCAGTACTAACGTCCACAAAAAAGAAGTAGCAGAGCACGACATTGCTACTGCACGGGAAGTTTTTGGTGTAATACCAAAAGGGGAAAATCCAATCAAAACCGCACCAAAGAGCGGTAGAAAAATTAAAATACTCAGCATGGGGAATATTTGCTAATTAAATATATGGGAGGGATGGGGAGACAAGGAGACAAGGAAGGGAACAAGGGAATGGGGGGAGAATCCAAAATCTTGTAACTACTTACTCCTCACTCCTCACTTTTTTAATCTAAAATCCAAAATAGGCTGGAAAATTCTCCAGCAATCCTAATGACCAACTAATAAATAAACCTATCAAACTGACTCCGAAGATGATAGTCAGCAAATAACCCTGAGAACGTCCAGAAATACTATATTTTAAGCTTTGTCCGCTGAAAATTGCCGCAAAACCTACTAAATTAACCAACCCATCTACCAAATAGCGATCGCTCCAAGCGGAAATTTTTGACAGCAATGCCACAGCACCCACTACCGTTACCCGATAAATTCGGTCAATATAAAAGTCGTATCCCAATAAATCTTGTATGAATCTCCAAGCTAATATTCTAGACCTAGACCAAGCTTTATGCAGATAAATCGTCGAACCAATAATTACTCCCAATAAGCTCGAAGATGCTAGCGCTGCTAATACATACCAATTTATGCTGTCCCAGGTTGGTAATAAGTTCCATTGTTGTAGCATCAGCGGTACTAACAAAGTAACTATAGTCAGCGATATCATTGGTAATGCCATTGGCCAATGCACTTCTGGAGTTCGACGGGTTTTTTGTTGCGGCTCTCCCCAGAAGGCTAATCTAAATACCCTTGTCAAATTTAAGGCTGTCAAACCATTTACAGCAATCAAAATTCCAATTACCCAAGGGCTGGTTATGATAAAACCATCAGCCCACGACAGCATCGCCCAAAAGCTTCCAAGAGGTAGCAGCGTTACCATACCTGCGGAACCGACTATAAAAGCCGTAGTAGTTGCTGGCATCCGCGACCACAATCCACCCATTTCGGTTATATCCTGAGTATGAGTAGTATAAATTACCGAACCAGCACCCATAAATAACAAAGCTTTGGCGATCGCATGGGTAAACAATAAAAGTAACGCCACACCACCTTGTTCCATACCTGCTGCCACGAATACTAAACCCATGTATGCGCTGGTAGAATGAGATAGGTTGCGTTTAATGTCTATTTGAGCAATGGAAACTAAACTAGCGCCTACTGCTGTTACCGTACCGATGATTAACAAGGCATTTAAGGCTACTGGTGATAAAGCTAAAATCGGTTCGAGTTTGTAAAGTACGTAAGCACCACCAGCAACTACTAAGGAGTTTCGCAATACTGAGGCTGGGTTGGGGCCTTCCATGGCTTCATCCAACCACAAATTTAGGGGAAACTGAGCGCATTTACCTATAGGTCCGGCAATTAATGCTAAACCCAATAAAGTAGATGTTAGGGGACTTAAATCTGCCGTTTGCGCCCATTCATATAAGTCTGAAAAATCCCAACTACCTGCCATGGTGCCTATGGCTACTACCCCCATCAGCAGTAATAAATCTCCTACTCGTTTAGTGAGAAATGCATCTCGCGCCGCTGTCACTACCAACGGCTGAGCGTACCAAAATCCCACCAACATATAAGTTGAAAGAGTTAATACTTCTAATACCATGTAGCTCAGAAGCAAGGAATCGCTAATAGCTAAAGCACTTAAGGCTGCTTCAAAAAAGCCCATCAAAGCAAAAAATCTTGCCGTAGCCCAATCTTTTTCCAGATAGCCTAGAGCGTAAATTTGTGCCAGAAAACTTAGTCCGGCGATTAAAAGCGTTGCACCAACACTTACTGATGATATATCTAATTCAAAAGATAAATTTAAATCTGCCGCAGAAAACCAGTTGAGAACAAAGCTTTGTGATTCTCTGTTCCAAATTTCTTTAAATAAGAATAAACTATGAACAAAAGCTAATCCTGTTGTTAATAAATTTAAATAAGCTGCCGGTCTTGGTCCAGTACGTTTAATTAATCCCATTGCCCAAGGCAATGCCAAAAGTGCCCCAACCAACCCATATAAGGGCAAAATCCAAGTCGTTGAAAATAGAAACTGATTCATCTAAATATACCGCTATAAATAGCCTTGAATAATTTTCCCGCAATACCCCATACTCAATTCAATCTAAATCTGTTTCATAAATCTATTTTGTATGAAATACTTCTTTTTTAGTATCAATTGTCAAAATTTCCTTTACCACAAAATTCTTTTATTTTCACAAATAATCTTTGTTCATTCTTTGGCATTTCCTAATTAAAAAGCTTAAAACTATCTGTCTGATAAGAAAATTTTATATTTTCTTTATATCTTTTTTGCACCCGAAACAATCTGTCAAGAAAGACTGAGCTAGCACTCTTTGAGGCTAAAGTCATTTCTCGGCCTTACCGAATTTACGCCCCTATGAACGCAGTTTGGGCAAATGTAATAAAAAAATTATAAAGCAGAAGTGGCTACTCTAGAAACCGTAAACTTCCAATCACGCAGTTACGGGGGTCCAAAGATATGTTAAGTTTTTTAAAATGCTTTTATTACAAACTATTATACTAATTTATATTGCAAGGGGTGCAAAGCTTTCATATGCTTAATTTGAGAGGGCTTTTTTTTCCGTCTAAAAAAGCTTTCGTTTGAGTACGAAAAGAGTGAACTTGTAGGAGTCAGTAAATGCCTATAGCAGTTGGAATGATTGAAACCAAGGGTTTCCCGGCAGTAGTAGAAGCTGCGGATGCGATGGTGAAAGCCGCTCGCGTTACCTTGGTGGGTTACGAAAAAATCGGTAGTGCCCGCGTAACTGTAATTGTGCGGGGAGATGTTTCTGAGGTACAAGCTTCAGTTGCAGCAGGAATCGAAGCTGCAAGACGAGTAAACGGTGGCGAAGTTGTGTCCACTCATATTATTGCCCGTCCCCACGAAAACTTGGAATACGTTCTGCCGATTAGGTATACCGAAGCAGTGGAGCAATTCCGAACTTAACGGATTAAAAAAATTTGAAATGCCCGTCAGGTTGGATATAAGCCAGAGCGAATTAGAGCCTATCCGTAAGGCTTAGAGTTGAAAAAGTACCCGAATTAAAGTGAATAATTTCTGGACGAATATGCGCTCAATGTGATTGATTTTCCGGATAATCAACAAGACGTTGGTTTCACAACTTCTAGTTAATCGCGATTGAATGTTGTATATCCCGAGCCTATAACAAAGCGCATATTCGTCGAAGTCTGGTGGTTAAAACTAGTGCTTGAATCGGGAATAAGCTAGCGATCGCCATAAGTCCAAGGTGAGCTTATCAATCAAATCATTTCGCCCCTTTAAGACGGGCGACTGTCTGTGAAGGCACTCGTAATAGCATCCGGATGCTTGAGGGAGTAGAGCAGTCTTGGGATGTAGACGCGCCGTGTATATTGGCTTCTCGGCCGAGTTGCGGGAAGTCCCTGTATAGGATATAAGCGTCCATAAGCTTTCGCAAGTTGGAAGTTCCACATATTGCGAAGCTGATGTTGGGGTACTTCACAAGCGGTTCCCTTCTTGAACTTGAAATGCAGTTTTTTTTTAGGAAACTTCTTGAGGATTAGAAACAATGTCAATTGCAGTCGGAATGGTTGAAACTCTGGGTTTTCCAGCAGTAGTAGAAGCAGCAGATGCGATGGTAAAAGCTGCCCGCGTTACCTTGGTAGGATATGAAAAAATCGGTACGGGTCGAGTTACAGTTATCGTTAGAGGAGACGTTTCTGAGGTTCAAGCTTCAGTTGATGCGGGAGTTGACAACGTTAAGCGAGTTAATGGCGGACAAGTTTTGTCTACTCATATCATCGCTCGTCCCCACGAAAACTTAGAATATGTTCTACCAATTAGATATACCGAAGATGTCGAACAGTTCCGGGAAAATGTAAATTTAATTCGTCCCTTAGGCGGAAGACCGTAAGGTAATATCGTAAAGAGGAATGCAAATTGCCAAAGTTCGCGGAACAGTATCTAGCACGCAAAAGGACCCAAGTCTCACAGGAGTGAAACTCCTGCTATTACAACTAATAGATGAAGAAGGGCGCATCCAGCCAGAATATGAAGTGGCAGCGGATAGTGTTGGTGCGGGAGTGGATGAGTGGGTACTCATCAGTCGTGGAAGTGCAGCGCGTCAAGTTTATGGCAACGAACAGCGTCCGTTAGATGCAGCAGTCGTAGCGATAATTGATACAGTTTACGTTGAAAATCGCCAGATCTACAGCAAAAAATCACAATATTAATGGTTAGTTGTTAGTTGATAGTGAATAGTAGTTAGTGGATGATGATTAGTAAAACAACAAAGCCGCTAACCCCAAGTGGAACAGTAGCTCATAGGGAAATTCCGCTTCTGCGTACAGTTTCAGAACTAATAAGAACGCATTTAACAACTAACAACTAACAAATAACAACTAACTTTAAGCGCATTAAAGGAGAAACAACGCTATGAGAGTCCGCAACACGGCGGCTCCCCCAACCCCATGGTCAAGTAATTTGGCTGAACCGCAAATTCATGAGACTGCTTTTGTACATTCGTTTTCTAATATTATTGGCGATGTCGAAATCAGTTCTAATGTAATTGTTGCTCCAGGAAGTTCGGTGCGAGCGGATGAGGGAACGCCATTTTTTATCGGAGAAAATACCAATATACAAGATGGCGTTGTTATACACGGTTTGGAACAAGGCCGCGTACTGGGAGATAATCAAAAAGAATACTCTGTATGGATAGGTAAAAACAGTTGTATTACCCACATGGCTTTGATTCACGGACCATGTTATATCGGTGACAACTGTTTTATCGGCTTTCGTTCGACGGTATTTAATGCCAGAGTCGGCAATGATTGTATCGTCATGATGCATGCTTTAATCCAAGATGTAGAAATTCCTCCCGGAAAATATGTACCTTCTGGAGCGGTGATTATCAGCCAACAGCAGGCTGACCGTTTACCAGATGTGAATCCACAGGATAAGGAATTTGCTCATCATGTGGTAGGAGTAAATCAGGCACTAAGAGCAGGTTATCTTTGTGCTGAAGATAGTAAATGTATTACAAAAGTACGTGAAAAAATAGACACATATAATACAAAAGTCAATAACGGTTCCCAAAGGAGTATTGAAGTGTATAACAGCGGTTTAGATAATCAAACAGTAGAGCAGGTGCGCTATCTGTTGGAGCAAGGATATAAAATCGGTACCGAACACGTAGATAAAAGACGTTTCCGTACGGGTTCTTGGTACAGTTGTGAACCCATCGCAGCCAGAAGTATTGGTGAAGCAGTATCGGCATTAGAAGGCTGCATGACCGAACATCAAGGTGAATATGTGCGTTTATTTGGTATCGACACCAAAAATAAAAGACGTGTATCAGAAACAATCATCCAACGTCCGGATGGTTCGACACAACCAACTACAACCTCTACCTATAGCGCTCCTGCAAGCAGTAGTAATGGTGGTTATAGCAGCAGTAGTTCCAACAACGGTGGCTACAGCAACGGTAGTTCCCAACTGAATCCCGAGACAATAGACCAAATTCGTAATTTGCTATCGGGTGGTTATAAAATTGGCATGGAACACGTAGATAAGCGACGTTTCCGCACGGGTTCCTGGCAAAGCTGTAGCCCAGTTCAAACAAACAATGCCAACGAAGTGATTTCAGCTTTAGAAGAATGCATGAGAACTCATGAAGGCGAGTATGTGCGCTTGATTGGTATCGATCCTAAAGCGAAACGGCGGGTATTAGAAAGCATTATTCAACGTCCCGATGGTTCGGGTAATGTGTCATCCAATGGTAACGGTAGGTCATACAGTAACAGTACAAGTTCAAATTACGCCTCTACTTCCGCGAGCAGTTATGGGACAGCTACCACTTCCACTGCGACTCTTACTAATACCCGCTTGAGTTCAGAAGTCATAGACGAAGTTCGCCACCTTTTAGCTGGTGGTTATAAAATTAGTGCCGAACATGTAGACAAACGGCGCTTCCGTACGGGTTCTTGGTCTAGTTGCGGACAAATCGATTCAACTTCCGAAAGAGAAGTAATGGGTATCCTAGAGTCTTACATCGCAGAATATCCAGGAGAATACGTCCGCTTAATTGGAATAGATCCCAAAGCTAAGCGTCGCGTAGTCGAAAACGTTATTCAACGTCCGTAGTTATAAATAGGGAATAGGGAATAGGTAATAAGTAAAAGGTAAGAGGTAAGAGGTAAGAGACTATGTTCTTCCTCTTTTCTCCCCATCCCCATCTCCCCATCCTCCACTCAAAAGGTTTAATATTTCATGTCCGTGCCGCCACTGCGCCTACATCACAATTTCGAGACTTTTTTCAGTGGCGAGGTGATTGTTCATGCAAGTGCAGTCATCGCACCAGGGGTGATAATGCAAGCAGCTCCCAACAGTAAAATAATTATCGGTTCTGGTGTCTGTATTGGTATGGGGTCAATTCTCCAAGTCGATGCAGGAACTTTAGAGATAGAATCAGGAGCAAATCTAGGAGCTGGTTTCCTGATGGTTGGCGCAGGTAAAATTGGTGAAAATGCTTGTATAGGTTCGGCTACAACTGTCTTTCGTTCTTCGGTGAAACCGGCACAAGTAGTTCCACCCGGTTCGGTTATCGGAGATAGTAGTAGAACTTTTAGCGAACCTTCCACTGAGGAAATGAATGGTACCCCACCTGCCCTTCAGTTACCTGTAGCTACCGAAAGCGAGTCAGTTGAGGAAGCAGAGTCATTTGAGGAAGTAGAGTCAGTTGAGGAAGCGGAATCAGAAATGTTTTCTAATGCTCCCACTTCTAGGACTTATATTACTCCTCCCGTCACCCCGTCACCTCGTCCTTATGTTAGTCCATCTCCAATTTCGTATTTTTCCTCCGTCAATCATTCAACTGAGGAAACAGCATCCTCGGAGGAGTCACCAGAAGAACCTATAAATACAGAAAAATCAACCCCAGAAGAATTAACAGAAGAACCCTTTAAAGCAAATTCAAACGGCGTTGGGAATCATATCTACGGACGAACAAATATCAAAAGTCTGCTGATAACTTTATTTCCCCATAGACAATCTTTGAATACACCTCCATCTGACTCGGAATCGTGAGGAAGGATAAATATTTGTTTGTAGTTAAGGCTTCAGCCTTTTATATCCTTGAATGGGGGAAGATAAATTCCAAATTTAATTTTACCCACCGACAGAGATGAATATTTTCCATGCTTCATCCTTCATCTTTTACAGAGGCTAGGATGAAGTGTAAGGTGTAAATTACTTTTTGTAGTCAGACGATCGTCCTATTGGGGAGAAATATTAATGCACTCGTATAATCAATCTTCGTCACAGAGCCGAGATAATATCAAAGGTGCTGCTTTAGGATTGGTATCTACTCTTAGTTTCCCTGCCATAGTGGGGACGGCAGATATGATGCTGAAATCTGCCGGCGTTCACTTAATTGGATATGAGAAAATTGGCGGGGGACATTGTACTGCTGTTATTCGTGGTGGAATCGCTGATGTACGTTTAGCGGTAGAAGCTGGAGAACAAACTGCTAAGCAATTTGGACAGTTTATTTCTAGCTTGGTAATTCCCCGTCCTTATCCTAACTTAAATATAGTTTTACCTATCACCAGTAGAATCAGTGAAATTGCTGAGGGAGCAACTTATAGTAAATTGAGCAATCAAGCAGTTGGTTTGGTCGAAACAATCGGCTTCCCCGCCATGGTAGGAGCCTCTGATGCCATGCTCAAGTCAGCAGATGTTCAGTTGGCCGCTTATGAAAAAATCGGTTCGGGTTTGTGTACTGCGATCGTTCGCGGTTCTGTAGCAAATGTTGCAGTAGCCGTAGAGGCGGGAATGTACGAAGCTGAGCGTATAGGAGATTTAAATGCCGTGATGGTAATACCTCGTCCGTTAGATGAATTAGAACAAACCCTGCCAGTGGCAAGTTGTTGGATAGAAGAACGTCAACCCGTCAGATTACCAGTTAACATAAAAGAGCAAGTAGGAGATGCAGAATTATTAGAATTGCCAGATTTGAACAAGTTACCCGAAAAAACAGTAGAAGAAGTACCTATACAGGAAGTTGAGAGATTAGAAATGGGCGAATTGGAATAGTTATTGGGCACTAGGGCATCCAGCATCGGAAATTGGATTATTACAATGCTTATATTTTTTACCCTTACTTTCGATAATAGCTCCTATCGTCCATAAGTAAAATATTGATTATTTAATAATACCATAGAGTAATATCTATACAAATGCTCAGATTTTTTTCGCGGGCAAAAGCTGCTTTTAACTGGATTCTTCGGTAATACTTATAGATATATCTATGATATTGATGAGAAAGCATCACAAAAATGCTTCTTAGTGAAATGCTATTAGAGGATAATCACCATTGAATCAGGCGACGCTGCACCAGTTAAGAGTGTTTGAAGCAGCGGCACGACACGGTAGTTTTACTCGTGCGGCTGAAGAGTTGTTTCTTACACAACCCACCATTTCCATGCAGATAAAACAACTGACAAAATCGGTGGGAATCCCATTATTTGAACAAGTGGGTAAGCGCCTGTATCTTACGGAAGCAGGACGAGAATTATTTGCTACTTGCCAAGAAGTTTTTGATACTTTGGCTCAATTTGAAATGAAAGTAGCGGATTTAAAAGGTTTAAAACAGGGGCAACTACGTTTAGCAGTTATTACAACAGCAAAATATTTTATTCCACGTTTATTAGGATCGTTTTGTCAACTTTATCCGGGAATTGAAATTTCTTTGCAAGTTACAAATCATGAAGGCATTTTAGAACGAATGACGACTAATCAAGATGATTTGTATATTATGAGTCAAATTCCAGAACATCTTGATATAAATTATGAGGCATTTTTAGAAAATCCCTTAATAGTTTTAGCACCAGTTAATCATACCCTAGCTGGGGAAAAGAATATCCCGATATCAAGGCTGGCAAATGAAGCTTTTATTATGCGCGAACCCGGCTCTGGAACTCGCAGGGCTGTGCAACAGTTATTTGATGCAAATAATGTGGAAGTAAAGGTTAAACTCGAATTAGGTAGTAATGAAGCGATAAAACAAGCTATTGCCGGTGGGTTAGGAATCTCCGTTTTGTCTCGTCATACTTTGATGCCTTATGCGGAGGATTTAACAATTTTAGATGTAGAAAATTTCCCCATAAAACGTAATTGGTATATGGTTTATCCTAACGGTAAACAGTTATCGATTGTTGCGCGTACCTATTTTGAATATTTACTAGAAGCTGCTAAGCAATTTGCTACAGAAACGGCTTTATATGGAAATAAATAATGGGAAGATGAGGCGATAAAAAGCAATAACTAATTAACCTGTAGAGACGTAGCATTGCTACGTCTCTATATTCTATGGAATTAAAAAAAATCTTTGTTTTGGAATAATTAATACGATCGTAAGTAGTTCAGTCCGAAAAATTATAACTTGTACGTAAGTAGGTTGGCATTGAAAATAGTAATTGGGATAAGGCAAGCCGGCAAGCCGGCTGTCATGCAATAGGAATAAGGGTTTGAGGGTAGTTTACCCAAGCTGTAATATAGCTTGGTTTATTTGTGCCGACTTACTTAGTAGCGCTAAGCGCGAAGACAGCGTGAGATTTTTTTCTCGCCTAATTACTTATGTCATTGCGAGTGAAATGGAATGGCATGACGCAATCCCAAATTTTTGAGATTGCTTAACTGCGATCGCTGCGAACGGTTATTTAAACCGACATCATAAAACTTTTTTTTTAAATAACAAAATTTAACAATAAAACACGGTAGTTTATAGCAATTAAAATTTACCATTTTCTGACTCTATCCCTGTATCATTTGACATAATCTCAGATTTTTTAGAGTTGATTGAAGTTTTTATAATATCTTCCACATTCGGTAAACGGCTTCGTCTTTACTTTAGTTTATTGCTTGATTTTTAAGTATCATTATTCTAGAGTTCGCGAGTATTTTCGGCTATTTTGGATTAAATCGGGTAATATTCTGACTTTATTTTGGCTATATTTGCACTCTATAATCACGAAAAATACGTTTAAGTAAGTTGGCACAAATAAACCCAACTATATTACAGCTTGGGTAAACTGCCTCCTTTGCCTTATTACTACTCACTATTCACTATTCACTTGTTTTAATTACTATTTTCAACGCCAACCTACTTATATAAAACTCATATTTACATAGAAGCATTTGGCAAGTGTTCGATACAAACCTTCTCTTCTAAGACAATCGGGAATAATTTTTTGGTGTAAATCTTAGTGATAAACCGTTATAAAACTATCATTGATACACCTAGTTATATTTGACCGTGTTTATATTACACTCAATAGAGAAACAATATAATTACGGTTATAATCTGTTTTAAATAAAAAATCCCAATTCCAAAAAAAGCACAAGTGGAAGTCTTTATTATCTTGGCTGAAATTAGCCTAACTATTGCAATTTTCTCTCTTGTCAACTGGCTAGTTAACAAAACCTTCAAGCAGTTGATTAAGATTCCCCTAATTGCGAATGGAATATTGAGTCCCCAAACTCTAAAAAGGAATATTAAAGGGGCTTTATTGCTTTGTTGCGTGCTTCTTTGTCTCTCTATTCTGGGGGTGAATGGTTTTCTAATCTATAAAGGCGAAAACCTCCAGCAATATACGCTCTCCTTAATTCGTCGCATTCCTTCAGGATTCTGGATCGCTATAGGAGTTGCCACGCTCCAAAGCTTGGGGCTGATAATTTTGGCGGTATTATTAACAAAATTAGCCGAGAATTTACTTACGATAGTTTATAATCGCGCCAAGAACTGGCAAGGCAGCAATACTGACGATCAAAGTATCCAAGCTTTCTTTACTTCTCTTAAAAGAATCGTAAGCACTGGTATCTGGTTATTTACTTTCATATGGTGTACCCAGCTTTTCCAAATACCAGCAACTGTTACCCAGTATCTTTCTATAATAGTAAAAATTTATCTAATTCTCACTGTTGGGTTTCTAATTTTGAAAGTAGAGGCTGTAATTATTGACAGCTTAGATATTTTAAGTGTTAAATACTCTAGCCCTGATAATCTGCTCCGCTTCTACGATCGCCTCAGAAATATTATTCCTTTTCTCAAGCGTTGTGTGAAAGCTACGATCTATACTTTTATGGCGACATTAATTGTCCAACAGATCGAGTTAATCGCCAATTTAGCAACTTGGGGCCCGCGAATAATTCGGCTGATAGCTATCGCTTTTATCGCTCATGTTTTAGTTGAGTTAGTTTACTTGGCAATTGAAGAGTTGCTGCTTAAGAATCAGAACTTAACTGAATTAGAAATGCAGAGGCGGAAAACCACTATTCCTCTACTGCAAAGTTTCTCCAAATATATGATCTACTTTGCTGCTGGTATCTTCATTCTCGAAACTATCGGCATCAATCCGGCCCCAATTTTAGCTACTGCTGGTATTTTCGGACTAGCTCTTAGTTTGGGAGCGCAAAACCTTGTCAATGATATAGTTAGTGGTTTTTTTATTCTCTTTGAAAATTATTATTTAGTAGGGGACTATATTTCAGCGGGAAACGTTGAAGAGAGAGAGGTTGAGGGTTTTGTAGAATCAATTGAACTCAGAACCACCCGTCTGCGACATCCTAATGGCCAACTACAAATTATCCGCAATGGAGATATGGGTTCAATTGTCAACTATTCTAAGACATATATTTATGCGATGGTGGAAGTGCGGTTAGATTATGACGTAGAATTGGAGCAGGTATACAGGATTGTTGAGTTAATAGGGCATGAGTTAAAGGCAGCTTACTCAGAGGTACTCGAACCTACCCTGGTGGATGGAATCGAGGAATTTGGAGAATATTACCTGATATTGGGGACGAGAACAAAAGTCAAGCCGGGAAAAAACCTCCAGATTGAGCGTATTCTCCGTAAGATGCTCAAGGATGCTTTTAGCCGAGAGGGGATTCAAATTTCTAGCCGCCCTAAAGGATAGTAGTTCAGCAAACCACAATTGCTGGATGGGGGAAAGAGGGGGAGATGGGGAGGGGAGAAAGTCGCGACGGTGAACCGAGAATCCCCTGCCTTATAGGCATGGGGAGTGTCAAGATTTACAAATAATATTGACGATCGCGCTTTTATCCATTAACAATTAACCAGCATAACCGTTTGCAATTAAGGAAAAGCTGGCAGTGGTTAACCAGGAAATACCATCTCCGCGTAAAGTCGTAGAAACAGATATTATTGCAGTTGCAGTTTACACTAATCAAGCCTTAGTGACGCGCCGTGGTGTAGTGGAGTTAAACGGAAACGAGGGGGAGTTGATAGTCTCCCAACTGCCAGTAACTTTGGAAACAGAGTCGGTGAGGGTTAGCGGTAAAGGTAATGTGGCGGTGCGTTTGTTGGGTGTGAATGTAGAGCGCGTTTACACCACCGAGTCGGTAGTGGCGCGAGTCTCGCAGTTAAATCAACAAATCAAGCAACTTGAAGCACAGAAGCGGCAGTTTCAAGCTCAAATGGATGCTTTGGCGTTACAGTCGCGGTTTATCGAAGGTTTGCGGGAAAAGACTGAAGAGCAATTTTCCATTAGTTTAGCGCGTAAAAGTATTAGCCTCAGCGAAACTTTGGATTTACTCAACTTCCTTGGCAGTCAGTATACAGAATATGCGATCGCCACGGAAGATTATAAAAATCAACAGCAGGAATTAGAAAAGCAGTTGGAGGTGCTGCATGCTTCATTAACAGAAATTCAGTCAACCCAACCCAGTGTTAGTTTTAATTTAACGGTGGGAATTGAAGCCACAGATGTAGGGGAATTTGAGTTAGAAGTCTCTTATGCAGTCAACAGTGCCAGTTGGAAACCGCTTTACGATATTCGAGTTGATAGCAAAAGTAAAAGCGTTAATTTGGGATATTTGGCGCAAATAATTCAAAATACCGGCGAAGATTGGACAAATGTAAATTTAACACTTTCTACAGCCAAACCGGGAAACGGTACTTTACCACCAAAGCCACAACCTTGGTATATCGATATTTTACAACCGGCGATCGTTCCTAGAAGAGGATTAAAGTTGGCAGCACAGCCAATGGCAGCACAATCTCGCAGCCTTAATATTGAAGCGGATGATTATTCTGAGGAAATCGAAGAGTTAGAAGATGAAAGTATTGCAGCAGATGTAATTACAGCAGAAGTATCCCGAAAAGGAAACGTAGTTACCTTTAATTTAGATGGTGGTGGAAATATCCCCAGCGATGGTGCACCTCACAAAACTACAATTTTTCAAGATGATTATCCTTGTAACTTGAGCTATATAGTAATGCCGCGTTTGGTAAGCTTTACTTATTTAGAAGCCAAGGTGAAAAATAATTCCGACGGTGTGACTTTATTACCGGGTAAAGCCAACATTTTTCGCGATAATATTTTTGTGGGAAATTCTGATTTAGAAAATACGGTACCGGGTGAAGAATTTAAATTAAACTTGGGTATTGATGAAGGTTTGAAAATTGAACGGGATTTAGTAGAGCGTGAAGTCGATAAAAAGTTTATTGGTAATAGTCGTAAAATCACTTATGCATATCGATTGCAAATTACTAACTTACTCGATACAGTAGCGAATTTAGAACTTATCGAACAACTACCAGTAAGTCGCAACGAACAAATAAAAGTACGTCTAAATCGCACAAATCCCCAAATTCAAGCTGGCGAAATGGGAATATTGCAATGGAATTTAATTCTTGCGCCACAACAGAAACAAGATATATACTATCAGTTTACCGTAGAATATCCACCGCAGTTAACGGTGATGGGGTTGGATATTTGAAACAGTGAACAGTTAACAGTGAGCAGTTAACAGTGAGCAGTACCATGACAGTTAACTTATAGATCAAATATCAGTAATTATCAGCTTTAAGTTCATAACTCTTAACTCCCTATCTCCCCCTCTCTCCCTCCCACAAAGCGGCAGCACGCACAATTCGATTACCATCGCGAGTTAAGACAGCGCGGATATTAGAGGGAGTATTGGGATTTTTGGCGATGGCATATCTTTCTAACCAGGAGGAAGAATGAATATTTTGCTCTAAGATTTCTTTTGCTGTTGAAGGATGTAATAAAACGAGTAAGCGGGTGAATGTTGGAGTATTCGAGGTAATGCAAGCGGCTAAAATTTTGCTGATTCTATCTGGAAAGCGGTTGAGTAAAGCTTTAATTGCTGTTTGCTTAATCTGATTATCTGGCTTTCCTAAAATGCTTAGTTGTTCGAGAATATTTAAAGATGTATTGGCATGAGAAGCGACGGCGACAACAACTGCATTATCTTTGTCTACTGCTAATAATTCCAACAAACTACTAGGAGTATGGGGATTTTCAGCTACACCCAGACGCACCATACTAATGTTATCTTCTGCTAGTTGCTTGAGCAGATTTTTGTCAGCATTGGGATGGCGTGCAACCCCCTGACGAATGATTACCTGTTTGCTATGAGAAAGGCTATTGAGGATGTCGCCAGATGTGTTGGGGTTTTTTACAACCTCAAGTTGTTCTAAAATGCTTGCAGGGGCGTAAGGATTGTTTATTGCTGCTTCTCGAACTGTTTTATGTTTATCTTGAATCAGTTGTACAAGGGTTTTCAGGGGAGTTTGAAGATTTTTCGCTACTATGGTGCGCACTTCCCAACGATGATGTTTTCCTAACTGTGCCAGCGTCATGCTATTCGTGTTGCGATGGCGCGCTACAGCAGTGCAAATTTTAAAATCGGAAGTTTGCGCTAAACATTGTAAAGTACTCTGGGGGGTTTTGGAATTGTGAGAAAGGTTGGTAAGTGCGGTTTCTAGAATAGAATTATCTTCTTTATCGGCAAGTTTTTCTAAAATATGAATGGGAGTATTGGGGTGTTGTGCAACTCTTTGACGAGTATCATAGTTGCTACTCTCCGCCATCGCCGTTAACAAGTTTGGGTCATAAACGGCGTATACTGGCATAATTGGTATGCCTTGAGCGCGAGCTGTATTTATATAGTCGTGTATTGTATTTTTTTGCAGATTGGCAGCAATATGTGCTGGATTATTGGGATGAGTGGCGACAATTTTAACTATCCAAGCATCATTATCCTTCGCCAGTTTTTCTAAGGCTTCTACGGGAGAATTAAGGTTAAGTGCTACAGCTTTGCGTACCATTACATCTTCATCACTGCTTGCTAATTGTAATAATACATCTGTAGGAGTGTTAGAGTGAGCTGCAACACCCAAACGAATCCGCATCCATTGACTGGTAGAAAGTTGTCTGAGGATATCTTCAGAAGTTACCGGATTTTCTATTGCTTCCAATTGCAGTTGAAACTGTTGGTGTAAACTCAGAGGTGTAAGAGGATGATAAGCAACTGCTTCCCTTACTATATGGCTAATATCTCCCATTAATTGTTCCACAATATTTATGGGAGTATGAGGATTTTGAGCAACCATTGTACGCACTTTACTATAACTATCCGTCGCCAACATTGCTAAAACCTGCTCGGAAGTATTTAAACTTTCAGCAATATACAAGCGTACCTCAGCATCCAACATCTTTAACAGATATTCCGGTATCGCACCAATTGCCCATAGATAAATTTCCGATTCTCGATCGCGTGGTAAATTAGTAGTCTGCATTGCCACCATTGCGGCTTCATCCCATCCTTGCTGCATTTCTCCAGCTAAGGAAATATGCTCCCGTGCTGCCTGGGCAACTTCTATATTTTGTACGTGAGTTAACCTTTGCAAAGCTGTTTTTGGTGTTTTAGGATTCATGGCGATGGTTAACAACACTTCCACATCATCATGACTCGTCGCCAATTCCAAAAACTCTGGTGATACCTCATCAAACTTTAACAAAGCTTGCAAAGTAATCAGTGGAATATCCGTCACAAAATTGGGATTTTCCAACAATAATAAAGAAAACACCGGATTTTCTAACAGCATTTGAGGGAATTCCGCTCCCAATTCCCACAACATCTCTGTTGGCGTGTTAGGATTAGCAGCAACATTTTTCCGGATAATATTATCTGGGTTGCTACCCAAATCCTGTAACAAATCGGGAGCAGCATTAGCATTTATTGCTACAATTCTTGCTAATTCAATATTAATTTTAGCTAACTCTTCTAAGCGCTGTGGCGAAGTTTTCTCGCTCGCTGCTTCTTGCCGAAGTTTTGATAAATTCCGGAAATGGGAACGATTAGCCATAGCGAATAATGACATAAAAATACGAAACAAATATGTAACATAGACGTTCAAAAGAAACTACCATTACTTTTGTATAATTTACTCATAAATTATACAAAAGTAATGGTAGTTTCTTTTGAACGTCTATGTTACATATTTGTTTCGTATTTTTATGTCATTAGTCAATAGTCAATATTGCAAGATAAATCATCAGTTACTACTGCTACTGTTGCCTAAGAGACAAATGACCAATTCATAATTATATCGAATTATATAAATTCTCTCTTTTATTCGGTTCGCTTTCAGTAGCGATACCAACTAAACCCATAAATTAATATTAAAAATATAATTAGACTACTCTTCTTATTCCGCTCTAAGATTAGCAAAAAATTGTAGGTTGGATAACATCCTCAACCCAAACAGGGAGTAGTACTCCACCAATGCCTTCATTACTGAGTCAGGAGTCATTTCAGTTATCAGTTATCAATTACCCACAAAACGGAATCGAGAGGCTTGAAAATAAGGAAAAATTTTTTCTTTCCCAGGGATAAATCCGGGGGCTTATATCCTGTTTATTTTTTGGGCAGAGATGAGGAAGAAGAGGGAGAAAAAAACTTTTTCTTCTAATTATTAATCCGGCATCGTTGACGCAGGTAAACTACTAGCAAAGATACTCTTCTGACAAATTATTCGCAATCCTTAAGGTTTTGAAAAATTTAAAATTTTCATAACTCATATCGGATTGCGATAAGCCGCTCACGGGCACCCATGGGAACTCTTCACCCATGGGAAGAGCGATAAGCCCGAAGGGCATGCGCGAAGCCATCGCAATAAGTAAGTCGGCTCAAAAAAATATAACTATATTTAGTTTTGTAAATAAGCTTGAACTCCAGCTAAATAGGCTTTTTGAGTTAAATTTACATTCAGTTACATAGTACCTACTTATTATTCCTTTGAGCCTAATCGATGAGCTATAATTTCTTCCGATACAAAAAAGCTAACTAATGCTAACAAGAGCCAGCTTTTTCTTCCTGCTTCACCCTAGAAGTGTCGGCACTATCTAGTCCACAGGCTAACACGGTCAATCTGACCGCTTCTTGTTTTAAGTTAATCGCAGCGTTTAAATCTCTGTCACACTCAAAACCACAATGATCGCACTGGAACACTCTTTGAGACAATGACAATGATGATTTTTTCGCACCACAACTTGAGCAAGTCTTACTACTGGGATAAAATCTATCCACAATTACCAATTTAGTGCCATATAGTTGTGTTTTGTATTCTAGCTGTCTTCTAAATTCATAAAAGCCCATATCTGATATAGCTTTTGATAATTTCCCATTTGCTAACATCCCCGATACATTCAAATCTTCTATCCCTATTACTGCGTGGTTTTTGCTGATACAGGTGGTGATTTTATGTAATGTATCTTTTCTGATGTTGGCTATTTTTTGGTGTAATC
The DNA here is from genome assembly GCA_039820385.1 of Cyanobacteria bacterium J06635_10. GTDB lineage: Bacteria > Cyanobacteriota > Cyanobacteriia > Cyanobacteriales > Nostocaceae > Rivularia. The sequence goes on along the minus strand of JBCBQE010000012.1, from coordinate 2,454 downwards.
TTGCTATTTTAATTTGTGCTTTTTGATAATTACTTGAACATCTTTGTTTATGGCGGTTCAAATATTGCATTCTGGCTAATTTAGATTCATACTTTTTATAGCTTTTTACTCCATCATAGATTTCTCCTGTTGATAATGTTGCTAGATGATTTATGCCTAAGTCAATTCCTACAAACTCTTGATTTTTCTGGGTTTTTGTTGTTTCTCTTTCTATTTTCCAAGATATAAACCACGGGAGAGGCTTGTTTACTGATGGTGATAGATTTCGGTTTATATCCTGTGGGCAGAATTTCATAAGTTTTTAGCCAGCCAATTACAGGAACTTTGATTTTTCTATACTCAATTTTTATCGCCCCATCTAAGGTAAAAGAATCATGTTTGCCTTTTTTCTTAAACTTCGGAAATCCTTTACTTTTTTTGAAGAAGGATTTAAAGGCATCTGACAGATACCTTAATGCGTATTGAGGGGCGCATTTAGACACTTGATAATACCAAGGATGAGTAGATTTTATGGCTGCTACTAACCATTTGTGTAAATCTATGGCTGTGGGAAATTTAATTTTGTCTGTTTGTTTACGCTTGTTATGTATGAGAACCTGTTGACATAGTGCTAATCCTTGATTCCAAGCGTGTCTAGCTACTCCTGCGTGTTGCGCCAGTAGTAGTCTTTGTTGCTTGTTGAGGAGGAGTTCGGTTTTGAATCCTAGTAGCATAATTGTATTTTACAGCCAAATCCGCACACATAAAAACAGCCAATGAGTTTAACTGGGAGAATAAGTTAATAATTGGTAGTAATTGTTAGCTTTTGAGCTACTGTTAATTAACCCCCTCTCCCCCCTCTTCTCCCTCTCCCCTTCTTACTTAATTCGATAATTTTTTCCCAGAATTAATCTTTATCCTTCATAAAAAATAAAGTGCTTTGGTTTGTGCGTGCGAATAAACTTCGTCATAATATTTCTTTCATTCGCGGTAGGCGTTGCAAAACAACCTGACGTGCCAACATTATGATTTCTCTTAAAAGTTGATGGATCGTAATGAACCCCTATTTCCGAACGATTTGTACTGAATCTCGGTGTAATCGGCGACCAAACTCCCCCAAATTCGGCTTTCAAATCTTCACCTTCATATACCCATCCAGGTGTATCAAAAGTGTAAATTCCAAAGGGTGGGGGAGTTTGAGAATTAGGTTTATCAGAAGGAGTTTGTTTGTTGACTCTACCGGAAATAAGTCTTACCCTATTTACAACATTACCCCTGCTATCAATTAATCGAGTTTTATATACTCTCAAACCGCCACCAATCGTTTCTCTTGAGCGAGTAGCTATTACCTTTGTATTTCTAATCGTTGTCAAATACTCCAACGCTACCCAACGGTTGTCACCAATTTCTACCCAATTCCAGTTTCCTTTAGGAACAGATTCTCCTCGCACTATCACTTCACTACCATTACTCAGGGAATCCACTTTATCTCCTAATGGTGCATTACGAACTGTAAGAGACTTAGCATTTTTTGTGGAAACATAAGCAGTATAAGCCATTATTTTTTACCTAGAACGTCAATTGGTTTGTACTATAATAAACATTTCAATATTTTATGTAAGATTACTGATTATTTGCCGGCGATAAGCCGCTCAACTTGAAATCGTAAGTTACAAAAATTCATCAAAAATATTCAACTTGCGTATATAATGAGTAGCGCTTCAAAAACTGAAAGCGGTTGACTGGAATTGCAATGGGGATTTAAACCCCAACGCATTCACGCTCCGCGTGGGAACTAGACGGTGGATACTTTCCCATATGTTTTAGCTAGCTTTTCATCAAAAAAAGCAAATTAAATTCTTGTGAAGGGCTCCCATGAGAATTTTTTTCTCCTAAAAAATTCTCATGGGTACCCGTGATTTGAAATAACAATATGGAACTGATGAACCACAGTAAATTTATAGTGTTTGTACAGGTGTAATTAATGGTTTCGACTGTTTCAAATGTGTTTGATTATTCGGTAGCGCCAAAGCCTTTTTTGAAATGGGCTGGTGGTAAAACTCAGTTAATCAAACAAATAAGTCAATTTTTACCGAAAGAATTGAATAATGGTTCAATCACAAAATATGTAGAACCCTTTATGGGGGGTGGTGCATTATTTTTTTGGTTGGCACACAATTATCAAGTCAAAGAACTATTTATATCAGATATTAATGCTGATTTGGTATTAGCATATAAAACTATTCAGCGAAATGTAGATGAATTAATTGAAAAATTATTGGATATTGAAAATAAATATTTATCGTTAAATGAAAATCAAAGGTCTAGATATTTTTATCAAGAGAGAGAAAATTTTAACTATAGAAGAGACAAAATAAATTTACTCAATTATAATGGAGAATGGGTGGAGAGAACTGCACAAATTATCTTCTTGAATAAAACTTGTTTTAATGGATTATTTCGAGTTAATTCTAA